>JAGAEE010000158.1 GCA_017613295.1 Desulfovibrio sp.
ACTTAAGGCCTTACCCGGATTTACGGATCATGTTGGCATGACACTCATCCACAACGGAGTGGTACGGGGCTGGTCCCGAAAGGATCATCAGCCGGTGAAACGGATAATCGTGACTCCTGACAGAAAGAAAATTGAAGCTCTTTGCCGTGAGTTTGAACAGCGTCCGGGAATTTTCAAAATCCTCGCTGAAGCCGCCGAAGGTGAGCTCAAACCCGGCGACGATCTTCTTTTTCTTGTTGTGGCGGGCGACATCCGTGAGCACGTCAAGGAAACCTTTGCGGAACTGCTTGACCGTGTGAAATCGGAGGCTGTCATCAAACAGGAATTCGACTCGTAGGAGGTCGAGACATGCGTTCATCGCACATCGATGCCAACGGCAACGCCGTCATGGTGGACGTTTCCGGCAAAAAGCCCACGGCACGTATCGCCGTAGCAGAAGGGCACATAGCGCTTTCTCCAGACGTCATGGATACGATACGTGCTGGCGTTGCGGCCAAGGGAGACGTGCTGGGCGTAGCGCAGATCGCCGGCATCATGGGGGCCAAGCGAACAAGCGATCTTATACCCCTGTGCCACCCGTTACCCCTGACAAGCTGCACCGTAAATTTTTCTTTAGAAGACGACGGCATACGTGTGACCTGCACCGTCAAAACAGAAAATAAAACCGGCGTTGAGATGGAAGCCCTCACAGGTGTCAGTATAACATTGCTCACCATTTATGACATGTGCAAGTCCATGGACAAGGGAATGACTATCACGGGCGTGCGTCTCATGAGCAAGGTGGGCGGCAAGAGCGGTCCCTGGCAACGTGAAGAGGCGTGCGCCAATGGCTGACGTACTGCTGGACAGCTCACAGCGATGCATCAATTACATGCGTCTTTCCCTCACAGACAGATGCAATTTCCGCTGTGTTTTCTGCATGCCCCCTGAAGGGATGCCATTTATCCCGCACAAAAAAATATTACGTTACGCGGAAATCCTCCGTTTGGTTCAGATCTTTTCATCTCTGGGCATCTGCCATTACAAAGTCACTGGAGGAGAGCCTTTCTGCCGCAAGGATATTCAGCTTTTCATCAGGGATTTGACAAAAATTCCCGGTGTGAAAGAAGTCACAATCACTTCAAATGGTTCTCTTGCCGAACCGTATTTGCAAGACTTGGCCCAATGTGGGATATCGTCCATCACGTTCAGTTTTCCTTCTTTCGTTCCTTCTGTCTTCCAACGCGTAACACGCAGTGCCTTCAACCCGGAAATAGTCCTGCACGCCATGGACAGAGCGGCAGCACTTGGCATGCGGGTCAAGACAAACACCGTACCCCTTATGGGCTTCAATGAAGCTGATATCGTCCCTATTGCCCGTTACGCGCTTGAGCGAGGATTCACAGCCCGCTTTATAGAGCTGATGCCTGTGGGGGTCGGCAAGCACTGTGTCGCGTTGCCGCAAAAAGTTATCCGCTCAACTCTGGAAAAGACCTTTGGACCTCTGATACCAGTGGAACAGAAAATGGGAAACGGGCCCGCCAAGGTGTACGGCATCGCCGGTTATCCTGGATATGTCGGCTTCATCGCTGCCATGACGGACAAGTTTTGTGCAACGTGTAACCGCGTGCGTCTGACATCAAGCGGTTTTTTCAAGACATGTCTGCACCACGATAAAGGAGTTGACTTAAAGGGCCCCATTGACTCAGGCGCTGATGACGCTCTGCTTAAGCGCCTTGTACGTCAGGCCATCCGTGACAAGCCCAGCAATCACAATTTTTCTTTTGCGTCATCTGCTTCAAAATCATGCCAATCAAGTCCCTCCATGAATGCCATTGGCGGGTGAGCACGCATGGGGAAGGTGAAGGAGTTCACAATGCCGAATGTAGCCATCATTACCTGTAGTGACAAAGGCCATGCTGGAGCTCGGGAAGATAAGGCGGGTCCAGCCATCCGTCATATTCTTGAAGCTCATG
Organism: Desulfovibrio sp.; assembly: GCA_017613295.1. Taxonomy (GTDB): domain Bacteria; phylum Desulfobacterota; class Desulfovibrionia; order Desulfovibrionales; family Desulfovibrionaceae; genus Desulfovibrio. The sequence continues at coordinate 1,956 of JAGAEE010000158.1, forward strand.
GATACAGCGTTGTAGAGCAGATACTGCTTCCTGATGATCAGGCACGCATCGAGGCGGCCATGAAACGTCTGTGTGATGAAGTGGGCGTAAACCTCATTTGCACTACGGGCGGTACTGGTTTCTCAACCCGTGACGTCACGCCTGAAGCAACACTGGCTGTTGTGGAACGGCTTTGCCCAGGCATTCCAGAGGCTATACGTGCGTATAGCCTTACCATAACACCTCGAGCCATGTTGAGCCGTGCTGTGGCGGGGATACGCGGACGAACGCTTATCGTCAACCTTCCTGGAAGTCCCAAGGCCGTCACGGAATGCCTGGAATATGCCATCGACGCCCTGGGGCATGGCCTGGACATTCTGCTTGGAAAAGACGCGGAATGCGCTCGAGTCTAACAAATCCCGTGAGACAAGAGCACGTTTTGCAAATGGCATAAATGCCCCTTGCGACAAAGGATGCCTCGAAAAAACTGATGCTGCCACAGGCTTTCAAGGGATGGTCTGAGAGAAAACATCCAGTTGTCTCATCGGATACACGATGCCCAATATTTTTCGACGTGCCTTAAAAACATTTCTCTTTGTATGAGAGCAACTCTCAGCATAAGAAATGATGGGGACAAGTATGAAATCCTTCCTAACGCTACGATCGGTAGATGATGTCCTTGATATGATCGGAGAGTTTTCTCCTCTGCCAGTTGAATATGTGCCCATTGATGAAGCTGCCGGGCGTTATCTGGCAGTAAATTTTTTCGCTCCAGAGGATATACCTGGTTTTGACCGATCAACCGTAGACGGTTATGCCGTGCGCGCACGTGATGTCTTTGGCGCCTCAGAATCGTCTCCTGCCTTACTGCGGTGTGTGGGGAACTGCCCTATGGGCGCGACACCTGATATCATTCTCAGAGAGGGGGAAACCGTTTCCATTCTCACTGGGGGAATGCTGCCTGAAGGCGCTGACGCCGTGGTTATGGTGGAATATTCGCGTCCTATCGGTGACAATATGGTGGAGTTCATCCGCAGCCAGGCTCCGGGCGATCATGTGCTTCTTCATGATGAGGATGTGAAGCAGGGACAGTTGGCTATCCCAGCGGGACGCCGTCTGCTTCCTCAGGAGATTGGACTGCTGGCGTCATTGGGGCAGACACAAATAGGTGTTCACCGTAGGCCGAAGGTATCCATTATCTCTACAGGCGATGAAGTGATCCCTTTTCATGAAGTGCCATCACCAGGTCTGGTGCGGGATGTCAATTCCCACAGCCTTGCATCCTTATGCCGAAATGAAGGGGCGATTATCACTGGCAACGTCCTCGTGAGGGACGATCGAGAGAAGCTCGCAGCAAGCATCCGGGACGGGCTGGAAGCGGCAGATGTGGTACTTGTGTCCGGTGGATCTTCCGCAGGGATGCGAGATTATACTGTGGAGATATTCCAATCCATGCCCAAGAGCCAGCTGCTCGTACACGGGGTGTCAATCAGCCCCGGCAAACCTTTTATCTTTGCACGCTCTGAAGAAAAAAGCCTCATCGGACTTCCCGGACATATAGGCGGTGCACTCATTTGCGCTCACGTCTTTGTCAGGCCACTGTTACAACGACTTCAGGATGCGGAATCCCATATCGAACCACAGGTACAGGCCACGCTTACCCGTGCAGTGGTCTCAACACAAGGACGACGGGATTACATACGTGTGCGTCTCACGAAAAAGGGGAACGTCTGGGAGGCGGATCCCATTCTCGGACCATCTGGACTCATCTCCGGCCTGGTGCAGGCAAATGCCTTCGTTGTCTGCCCGGAAAACAGTGAAGGCCTCTATGCCGGACAGGATGTCATCGCGTTATTGCTGCGCTAGGGCATCAGTATTTTCCACACGTACACTAACACGTCTTCTGGAGGCGACATGGATCGGAACGTCTACCTAACCCTGCAGAATCCTGAAACTGCCCGCAACATTTGGTTTAACCGTATAGCCCAGTTGACTGACGGACCGGGCACAGAAAACCTGCCGTTAGAAGAGGCTGCGCATCGCGTTCTGGCTGAGCCGGTCGAAGCCTTGCGCTCATCGCCAGCCTTTCATGGCGCGGCAATGGATGGCATTGCCGTGCGGGCAGAAGATACCTTCAGCGCGTCCACAAAACGTCCACTCTCGCTTGATGTCGGTAAAAATGCCTTTTGGATCAACACCGGGCAACCCCTCCCGGCTGGTTGCAATGCTGTCATTATGGTGGAAAATCTGAATGTTATTGATGGCGGCAAACGCGTGGTCACAGAAACAGCGGCCTTTCCCTGGCAACATGTGCGTAAGCTGGGGGAAGATATCGTGGCCACGGAAATACTTTTGACTCCGGGTGTGGAAATCGGGGCGTACGAATTGGGTGCGCTTGCCGCCGCCGGTGTGCTGCATCCTACGGTGTTCCAAAAAGCCAAGGTCGCCATCATACCCACTGGTTCGGAAATCGTTTCCCTGCACCAAGCCAACGACGAGGATTTGCGCTCAGGTCATGTACTGCCAGAGTTCAACTCTCTCGTCCTGTCCGCCTGTATCCGTGACGCTGGCGGAGCGGCAGAGGTATATCCCATAGCCCCGGACGACCCGGAAGCCATTTCAAAGGCCGTCACTGCCGCTGTGACGGCCTGTGCGGATCTTGTGGTGATCATTGCCGGTTCTTCAGCCGGCAGCCATGATCACACTGCGGAAGTGGTGCGTGGCATGGGGGAAGTGCTTGTACATGGTATTTCCGTTATGCCCGGAAAACCCACCATGCTTGGCACGGTGACAACGGCTGGACGTTCAGTACCCATAATGGGAGTACCCGGCTACCCGGTTTCCGCCCTTGTCGCTGTGGAAGAATTTCTTCTCCCATTGCTGGCGTCATGGCAGAGGAGGGCGCCCAAAACACGGGAGAGCATAGATGTCATCCCCTGCAATCCTCTTCCCTCCAGGCCCGGCATGGAAGAGCGCATCCGCGTTCGTCTGGGCATGGTTAACGATACCTGTTTTGCCGTTTCCCTACCACGGGGAGCTGGCACTGTCACAAGTCTTTCCCGTGCTGACGCCATCATTTCCGTTCCCCGCGACAGCGAGGGACTGGACGCCGGCAAACCGGTCAAGGCTCAGCTGCTGCGTACGCGTGATCAGATCGCCGGCGCCCTGCTCGCCATAGGCAGTCACGACAATACGCTCGAGTATATCGACAGTCTGCTGCGTCGAACCCACCCACGCTTCAGCCTCACTTCTGCGCATGTGGGCTCCCTGGGCGGCCTGCTGGCCCTGCAGCGAGGGCAATGCCATCTGGCTGGTTCTCATCTTCTGGACGAGGAGACAGGCGTATACAATCGTTCGGCCATACAGGAGCATCTCAAGGGCGTCCCCGTCATGCTGGTACATCTGGTGGACAGGGAACAGGGATTCGTTGTTATGCCTGGCAATCCCAAAAACGTTCATGGAGTGAGAGATCTGTGCCGGGAGGATGTGCGTTTCATCAATCGTCAACGGGGGAGCGGCACGCGCGTGCTGCTGGATTATGAACTGAAGAAGCAAAATCTGGTTGCAACCAATATTCGCGGATACCGGGAGGAAGAATACACCCACATGAATGTGGCGGCAGCCATCCTCTCCGGCAGGGCTGATACCGGATTGGCGGTACGGGCGGCAGCTGTGGCGCTGGGGCTTGACTTCATTCCCCTGGGAATGGAGGAATATGACTTGGTCATTCCATTGGCCTTTGCCGAAGATGAACGTATTTTGGGACTGCTGGACGTCATACGTTCAGAGGAATTCAGACACAGAGTTCGAAACATGGGGGGCTATGAGGTCTCTCGCAGCGGGGAAGTTCTGTGGGAGTATGACGGAAAATAGGCGAAG
>JAGAEE010000159.1 GCA_017613295.1 Desulfovibrio sp.
ACAAGCAGAAGGCCTCCACACTGTTGCACGTGCCTTCAGACATGAAGCTTGCGCTGGTGCTGGGTCTTGGCGTCGCCAAGGAGGAGCGCACGTTATCCCCACTGCCACCAGACGGCAGTACCGTATACTGGCGTGACGCCAAGGGGGTACACCATGTTCCCAAGCGCTCCCTCGATGACGTGATTATCGCCCGCTACTGAGCCATGGCAAAACGTCGTGCGGCTGCCGTAAAATTTGCCGCCCAGCACGGCATGGCCGGCGCGAATATGTGGGAGTACGAAGCCCACACATTGCGATAAAGCAAGGCGTCCACTCTCTCATCTCTTGCTTCTTCTCGCGAGAGTGCCCCCATGCCTTGTCCTTTGCCTAAACGCAGGGCAAAGGATGGCATTTTGTCGTGCCAGCGACAGCGCGAATAGTGAAATTCATGACCGACATATTCCATGCCCACGGGAAAGTACGGATTTTCTGCCGTCACCGTGCCACGCACATACCCAAGCCCCTGCGGTCGGGCACAGAATTCTGCCGTAACGGGAAAAATATTGCCCATAGGCCAAAATCTGCCGTGATGCTCAATACCTGCCGAAAGCAGCATAAAGCCGCCACACTCGGCATAAATGGGCATTCCGACATCAGCCCAGTGCGCCAGTGCGGAAACGTGAGGGGATGCGCTCAAAACCTGAACCCAGTCCTCGGGGAACCCCCCTCCTAGATAGAGACCGTCCAGCGGGGGAGGCGCCCCGTGAGGCTCCTCGCCATGCGCCTCAGGCCAAACCTGTGTGTCCACCAGAGAAAGCCGTACAAGTTCGGCCCCTGCACGTTCCAAAGCTTCCAGGTTTTCCTCATAATAGAACCACAGGGCAGCGTCACGAACATAGCCGATACGCGGGCGCGTGACGAAACGCCCAGTCGATTCCATGGCTGGCCAGAAAGAATCTTCCACATTCAGAGAGGGGGCCTTGTTGGCCTCTTCCAGCACGACCTCAAGATCCACATGATCGGCCACCATCTGCCCCAGCCTGTCAAGAGTGGCCTGAGCCCCGGGGGCCAAGCCCTCCCCCTGCGAGGCAATGCCCATGTGGCGCTCTGGCAGGGGATTTTTGTCCAGGCGTGGCAAGGCACCGAGCACTCGGAGGTCTGTATATGTCTCCAGCACCTGGCGCAAGAGGCTTTCATGGCGGAGCGAACCTACCCGATTAAGGATCACTCCGGCAAAACGCAGACCGCTCTCAAACTGCAAGACGCCGCGCACCAGAGCCGCCGCCGTACGCGTCATTTTGGTACAATCCACGCTGAGCAGTATCGGGCATTGCAGAGCGCGCGCCAATTCCGCCGTGGAGCACGAGCCCGTGACATCCATACCGTCAAAAAGGCCCCGATTGCCCTCCAGCAGAGCCAGTGAGGGAGCCGCCTTGAGCGCCACATGAACAAAAAGGGCTTGCAGACGCTCGACAGACAGCATGAAGGGATCGAGATTGCTGGCCGGGCGACCAGCGGCCTGTGACAACCAGGCCGCATCGATATAGTCCGGCCCCTTCTTGAAAGGCTGGACGACATGGCCGCGCCGTACCAGGGCCCTTGTCAGGCCCAGGGCAACCAGAGTCTTTCCGCCCCCTCCTGACAGGGCGGAAACGCACAAGCGCGGCAAAGACACGCCGGAAAGCGTTCCAGAGGCTGTTGGCATGGAAAGTTCCGCGCGATATCAATGACGGAACGAACGCTGCCCGGTAAACACCATGGCCACCTGCGGTTTGGCTTCGTTACAGGCCATGATCACTTCAGCGTCACGCAGGGATCCGCCTGGCTGTGCGATAGCCACAACGCCCTGAGCCGCCGCCACGTCCACACCGTCGCGGAAGGGGAAAAAGCCGTCCGAGACAAGTCTTGACCCGACAAGGCCACCATGAGCCTCCTGCGTACGGGCATTGATCTCCTCAAGCTTCTGCGTCAATGACGAATCTTGCGCCGCTTTCTGCTTGAGTTCGTAAAGAGAGAGCCCCAGTTCGCGGAAGGCCAGGGCGTCGGCATACTTGGTGTAGGCTTTATGGATGGCCAGCTCCACACAGCCCACGCGGTCCTGCTCGCCCGTTCCGATGGCCAGGGTTGCACCATCCCTGGCAAAGATGACAGAGTTGGACGTCACCCCCGATTCCACAGCCCAGGCGAAACGCAAGTCAGCCAGCTCTTTCCGATCAGGCTGTCGCGCCGAAACGGCAAGGCCGTCAGCGGTTGTTGCCGTGGCCGGCAAAAAATCCTTATCGGAGAGGATGCGATTGACAAAGGATTTTTGTACGATCATGCCTCCATCGGCCAAACACTTGATATCCAGAAAAGCCGAAGAGGCAAAATCCTCCAGGTGTCCCAGTCCCGGCAGTTCCATAATGCGCAGGTTCTTGCGGCGTTTGAGTATTTCCACAACGCCTTCCTCGAAGGCCGGCGCCGCCACAACCTCAAAATAATTGGCGGCCACCATTTCTGCGGCTTCACGGCTAAAGGCACGGTTGACCACCACGGCCCCGCCAAAGGCGGCGATACGGTCACACCAGAAGGCTTTTTCCAGAGCGACGGCAATGCCTTCATCGCTCCAGGCCGCCCCGCAGGGATTGTTGTGTTTCAGGATGGCCGCAGCCGGGCGTTCTGTCAGGTATTGCAGGATGTTGCAACCATTGTCCACGTCAGTGAGATTGGTTTTGCCAGGGTGCTTACCCGCCTGTATCATCTGCTTTTCGGTCATGGCGGAAACGACACTGTTGTCCGGCCCGCGCCATCGCAAACCGCCACAGGTGAGCGTGCCTTCCTTCAAAACATAGAGTGCCGCCGGCTGATCGGGGTTTTCTCCGTAGCGCAGTCCCTTTTCCTCCCCACCCAATGTCCAGGTACGTTTTTGAAAAACCAGCTTCTCTTCCCCAAGAAGGATGGTCATGGTGTCAGGGAAGGCGTCTTTACGTATGGTGGAATACATGGCCTTGATATCCGACATGATTGCCTCCGGAATGCTTCTGTACAGGATGCCCTCCTCCTACCACAAAAGCCGAACAACAACCAGCCCCCGCAACAGCCTCAAAATGATGGCCCCAACGCCCTCATTGACGAATCCGTCATGGCGAACTATCTTCTCATCATACACGGGAGGTTTCATGGAAAAACTGCTTCTTCGCCTTGCGCGTCAACTGGACGGTATAGACGAGGCTTCGCTGATGTCACTGTGGAGCAAATACGCCACGACGGTCAGCCGTTTTGAACCTACCAAACAGTGGGAAGAGGCCGCCCTGGTTTTCTCTCTCATTCAAGCCAAACACTGGAAAAACCAGCTGTTCAATTTTCAGTGGGCACGACAGGCGAAGCCAGGCCCCGTTCCCGAAACCCTGCCCGCAGACACCCCGGCCTTTACTCTGGAAATGTCGGAACAGGACGAGCCAAGAACACGGCCATGCCGGGTGCTGGAGTTCAAAAGACCCCTAAGTGAACAATAACACATACCTCAAAGGAAAGTCGTTACTCCACATACGATTCTCTCTTTATGAGCTGCCCTGCTGTCAGTTTGACTTGCAACCCCATACAGGATACATGCACAACGGCAGAGTGCGGTAGATGTTGCCCGCCAAAGGCGGGTTTTTGTGTCGCTGATGGTCCGCGCACGGCGGGGACGAACCACCAGCCGCCTGAGGGCGGCATTGCAGGCAGGATAGACCATGGCAAATACGGTAATCATCGGCGCCCAGTGGGGCGACGAGGGCAAGGGCAAAATCGTGGACATGTTGAGCGCCCGCAGCCGCGCCATTGTGCGCTTTCAGGGCGGCAACAACGCCGGTCACACCATCAAGGTGCAAGGGCAGGAGACCATCCTTCACCTCATCCCGTCCGGCATTTTGCATGAAGGCACCATCTGCCTTATTGGCAACGGCGTGGTGCTCGACCCGCACGTCTTCTTGCAAGAAGTGGATCAACTCTCCCAAAGGGGCATAGACGTTGCACCGTCGCGCCTTGGCATCAGCAAAAAAACCCATCTTATCCTCCCCTACCACAAAAGTCTGGACCAGGCTCGCGAAGCCAAACGCGCCGGACGGAAGATAGGCACTACCGGACGCGGCATTGGCCCCTGTTATGAAGACAAGGCCGCCCGCGTCGGCCTGCGTGCCGCTGACCTGCTTGATGCCGACCTCGTGCGCTCCAAGATTTCACACGCCCTGGAAGAAAAGAACATTCTGCTGAGCGCCTACAACTTCGAACCCTTGGACGCCGATGCCGTGAGCGATGAGCTGCTGGCCATCGCACCGCGCATCACTCCCTATCTGACCGAAGTGGAAGATCGCTTGCAGGAGGTTCAAAACCAGGGCGGGGACATCCTTTTTGAAGGCGCCCAGGGCGTCCATCTGGATATTGATCACGGCACCTACCCCTTTGTCACCTCGTCCAATACGGTCGCGGGCAACGCGGCGGCGGGCTGTGGGCTCGGGCCTTCGTCCCTCACCCGCGTGGTGGGCATTGTCAAGGCCTACACCACCCGTGTGGGTTCCGGCCCCTTTCCCACGGAACTGCTGGACGACACGGGCAGTTACCTGCGCATGGAAGGGTATGAATTCGGTGCCACAACCGGGCGCCCCCGACGTTGCGGCTGGCTTGACGCCGTCATTCTGCGGGAAAGCACGCGTCTCAACGGTCTCACTGACATTGCCCTGACCAAGCTGGACGTTCTGCAGAACCTGCCGGCACTCCAAATTTGCGTCGCCTATGAATATCAGGGACGCCGCGTGGAATACGTGCCCCAGGAAGAAGGCGCTCTGGGCAAAGTCACGCCGATATATGAGGAACTTGGCGGTTTTGACGATGATATCAGCGCCTGCTCTGCCTGGAGTGACCTGCCGGAAACGGTTCGAAGCTATGTAAACCGCATTGAAGAGCTGGTGGGCGTCAGGATTTCCTTCATATCCGTGGGGCCGGACCGTCGCCAGACCATTGAACGGTAGGGATATGGACCTTCTTCCCGCCATTGCCGGGCCGACACTTGCCGGGATTCGACAGTTGCTGGACCGTCTGGGTGCGGAACCGCCGCAGGTTCTGTTGCTGGAAGGCGGATCTGAAGAAGAACGCCTTGACGCGGCACGCTACTGGGCGTGCCGCGTCAATTGCCCTCAAGCCGCGCCTTCCCCCTGCCTGCAATGCGCCACATGCCGCCAGATAGCCGCCGGGGAATATGTGGACTGGTCTGCCTACGACGGCCGCATCAGCAACAGGGATGACGAGAAAAACCCGGGGCTTGTGCGCGCCTTCAACATGGACAATGTGCGTGAGCTCAAGGCGCGCCTGCGCGACAGCCCCCATGGCACCGGACGTCGTGTCG
>JAGAEE010000160.1 GCA_017613295.1 Desulfovibrio sp.
GAGGGCTTCCAGAAAGGAGGCGAAGCGGTGAAAGAGGGAATCCTGGTGCAGGGCGCTGAGGGTGAAATCGTCGCCGATGTTCTGGTCCCACAGGTATTCGTTGTCGGCGTGCCGGTGCAGGGCGCCGCTTTGCCCTGAGGTGCTGGCCAGGAAGGAGACGCGCGAGAAGGCCCCCGAGGCGGCGTAGCCCTGGTAGGCGTTGTAGGCCGCGATCTCGCCGCCCCCGCCGCCAAAGTGCGGGTGCCCGTGGGCGATGACGAGCATGCCTGGCGCGCTCATGACGTTTCCTCCAGGTATCGTTGCCACAGCCCCTGGTGCACGAAGGCGTTGTAGAGCGTCACCCGCCGCCGGAAGAGGCCGTCGCCCTGATGCCCGTAACTCTGGCGTTCCAGGTGCGTGAGCTCCACCGTGGGGTCGTAGAGCACGCGCTGGCCCCGCTCGCGCACCCTGAAGCAGAGGTCGGAATCCTCAAAGTCGCCGATAAGATAGTCGCGGCTCCAGCCGCCCACGGCGGCAAAGTCGCTGGCGCGCATCACAAGGCAGGCCCCCGTCACGGCGGGCACCTCGGCGGGACCGGCAAAGGCGTCGTCCCGGGGAGCGCAGCCGGAGCGCGGATGGTCCGTGAGCCACAGATCCAGCGAGGCTCGCCAGGAAAAATACATGCCGGCATGCTGGATGGAGCCGTCGGTCGCCAGCAGGCGACAACCCACCGCGCCCACAGAAGCGTCATTGTCCAGGTGGGCGGCCAGCCGGCCCAGCCAGCCGGGGCGCGTCGCAATACAGTCGGAATTGCAGAAGCACAGCACGGAGCCGTTCGCGTGGGCGGCCGCCAAATTGTTGGCGCCGGCAAAACCCCGGTTGGCGCCGCAGCGTATCCAGCGCAGGGGCAGTCGCGGATAAAGGCCCAGCATCTTTTCCACAACCCTGACGGCCGTGTCGTAGAGCTCGGGGTCGTCAACACAGTAAAGTATCTCCGCCTGCTCCAGAATCTCTTCGTCCCGGGCGAAGCAGAGGCATTGCGTTTCCATCAAGGTGGCATTGCCGTAGAGCGGGATGATGACGGAATAGCGTCGCCCGCCCCGCAGGCGCGGCGCGGCGTGAACGGTGTCTGGCAGGGCGTCCTGCGTGCGGGCGCGCAGCCGCACGAGTTGTCGCAGCTCATGGGCATACAGGTGACAGAAGTCCAGAAATTCCGTGTCGTTATCGGGCAGGGGCAGGAGGGTGCGCAGGGTGGGCAGGGCGTCACCGCCAGCCTGCCGCACGGCTTTCTGCGTCACAGCACGGTAGCCGTCGCCATGTCGGGTGTAGAGGGTGAGTATGGGCAGGGGGCCGTCTTCAAAAAGCAGGGCGAATCCCGGCTTGGCGTTGGCCGGAAGGCCCTTGTCGCGGTAAGCCTCCAGCACGCCGTGGTGCTTCCAGGCAATCGCCGTCGGCAGGGGCTTTTTTTCGCGCTGGACGTTGTCGTAATAGAGCGGCAGGTTCCGGGGGTTGAGCACCCAGCCGGTGACAAGGTAGACCTGCGTGTCACTGTCGGGCGTGCCATAGGCCTCCGCCACGTCGATGTAGCCCTCAACGGCGGTGGCAAGGGGCGTGGTGGCGTCCTTCAGTTTCTTCGGGGCTTCCAGCTTCTGCAAGTCTTCAGGCGCGGCAAGGCGCGCGAGTTCGTCCAGACGAAGTTTTGGGGCGTGGCGCTCCGGTGTCACGCGCACCAGGGCCTGGAGCTTCCATGCCGAACGTTCCAGCAGCAGGAGGATGTCCTCGGCGTCCGTGGCCACGGCAAAGGAGAACCCATAAGGCCCCTCGGGCAACTTCAGGGCCTGGGTGACGTCAGGGCGCTGTACCCTGTGGTATGACAGGGCCACGGTCTCGTCCCGACCGCAGAGGGAGAGTCTGACCTCGCCGCTCATCCATCCGCAGACGAGCAGCTGTCCGCGAACCTGTATCGTCCGGTCAATCTTGAAATGCAGGGTGTCCCGGCCGTGTTTGAAGATCAGGGGCTTGTCCTGCGCGGTGTAGACACGGGCTGTCATGCGGCCACCCCCAGATTGCGGGGGCGCAGGCTCTGCGCGAGGTATTCGTCATAATACTCGTCGTGGATCGCCCGGGCAATGCGCGGGACGGAATGCCCGTCGCAGCCCGACAGATAGGCCTCCCGGTAGGCGGCGTACGCCGATGGAGAGGCCTGGGTGCTCCGCAGGCAGTCCAGCATGGCCTGCGGTTCCGCGTTTTCAATGACGGGGATGCGCCATGTGGCAAAATCGACCAGCAGCCCGTGCCTGGCGTTCAGCTCATGCAGGTCGCTGATGAGGCAGCAGATCTTCTTGTTGAGCAGCATGGCGTAGCTTATGGAGGTGGAAAAGTCCGTCATGAAAACGTCCACCACCGAAAGAAGCTCGATCAGGTCGCGGTCGCTCACGTCTGCCAGGCGGGGAGGCATGGGCTCGTCGGGTAGGGCGCCGTAGGGGCGTAGCGCCGGATGATACTTGACGAGCAGCACTTCGTCCTCCCGCAGTTGACGGGAGAGTTCCGCCAACGACGGGCGGTCGCGCTGCGTGAGGTGCGGGGCCACGCCACGGAATGTGGGGCACCACAGGTAGATGGTTTTGCCCCGCCATTCGGGGAAGGTCGCCAGCAGCTTTTCGGCATTGCGGCGCAGGGCGTTTTTGTCCAGCAGTCGGTCGGTCACGATGGAGCCGTAGGGCAACACGGCGGAGCGTGGGGCACGGTAGAGCCTGGCGTAGTCTTCACGGCAGCCCTCGCCGCTGCAGAAGGCCAGGCGCGGCCGCATGTATGCGGGCAGGGGCGGCACGTTCTTGCCCAGGCCGATGCCATGCCACAGCTGCACAATGGGACGGTTGGTGCGGAATTCGGATTCCGTGCTCCACGCGCCGGAGGTGACCACCAAGGTGCAGGTGCAGCCCAGCTCAATGCTTCGTAAAAATTCCCGCAGCGGCACCCCGGGCGCGCACTGCACGTAGTCAAACTCCACAGCGGCAAAATGCCGCTTCCAGTACTCCAGAAAATCCGTGCGAATTTGCGCTATGCCGACGGGGTCCACAAAGAGCAGGCGGTCGCGTACGGCCGTCGTGGCCAGGGAGGCCTCGCAGATTTCCCCGGCGATGCGCCTGAGGTCGTTCCACTGCCGTGGAGTGAAGGCCGTGGCGTGCGCGTCGAGTAGGGCGGCCAGCCTTTTCAGACAGGAGCGGGCGTAACGCGGTTTGTCCTGGCACAGGCGACGCAGTAGGGCAAAAATCCTGTGTACCAGCAGAGCGTGAACGTATGCGGGCAGCCGTTCGGCGTTGCAGGCCGTTTGCAGAGCTCGCGCGGCAAGGAGTGCGTCACGGAATACGCCGTGCGCCTGCCGTTGGCGTGGCGTGCCCCGGCAATACCCGGCATGCTCCACGCGCAGGATCGCTTTTGCCTGCCTGGCAAAACGCGTAAGCAGGGCCACGTCGTCAAAAAGGCCGTCACGTCGTCCTGGGCAGGCCATGTGAGCCGCCAGCCAGGTTGATCTGCGGAAGATTTTGGCGGTCAGCCCGCTGAAGGCAAAGGGCACCCTGCGGGTGAAATCCAGATCTGAACTGTCGGCCACGTGCCGTGACAGGCCCAGGCACAATGTCGCCGGGGGAAGGGCGTCACCGCCGGTGAGCGCGTCGCACATGACCGCGTCGACTCCGTAGTGCTCGGCCAGACCGCCCATGCAGGCGCAAAAGTCGGGGGACAAGCGGTCACGGCCGTGAAGAAAGAGGATGTAATTTCCCGTGGCCGCCGACACGGCCTGCGTGCAGGCCGTGACCAGAAGTCGGTCCGCAGGGCATGGCACGACGCGCACCCTGCCGGAAAGGCACTGAGGCTCTGCGCCAGGGGAGACTCCCTTCCCGCTGGCGTCAATGACAATTATCTCCACATTCGTCGCGGTCTGCGCGGAGCAGGATTGCAGGGCGGCCGTGTCTTCCGCGTCGTTGAGCAGCACAAGGATGGAAAAAGTCAGGCCCTTGCCCCGCGCAACAAGGCTTTTGGCGATGTGCACGTCAGGGGCGGGGAGGTAGCCGAGAGCCGTGCCGTCAAGTGCGTGAAAGTCGCGCGGGGGAATGTTGGCAAACACAAAGTCCCGTGCGGCGTCGTAATGTGCCCGCAAATAGCGCAGATCCGTCTCATCAGTCTCATCGGCCGGCATGTTCGGTCGCGTGCGCCACTGAAAGCGCAAAAAAGCGTCCGGAAAGGCGGCGCAGGGGCGGCGGTTCTCCTCCCTGCCGTGGCGGCGAAAATGCTCCGCCGGATCCACATTGCTCGCCGCCAGGTCCGGGTATCTGCGCAGGTACCACTCCCGGTCAAGAATGGCGTCGTACACCCTGTCCTGTGCGGCACGGGTGTCGGGGGCGCGCAGGGCTTGCGTTGCCGCCCCGCGCAGAAGCCAGTTTCTCTTTCCCCGCGACAGGGGCACATAGCAGAGCAGCCGCTCCCAGGGCTGGCTCGCCGGACTGTCCTGCCCTGCGCAAGGCACGTCGGTCCGCCTCCCCTCCTCGCCGAAGGCCTGGCACAGGGTGTCGCCCCGGCACCAGAACATGCCGCCGGCGCAGAACAGGGTGCCCTCAGGCACCCGGGGCAGGCTGAAAAGTGTTGCGAGCCAACGCCATACGGGCAGGGTCTCACAATATGTCGGGGAAATATAGGTTTTTGTGTGATGGAAATACGGCTCGGGATAGATCATGCCTGTGTCGTCCCGTGCCAGACAGTTGATTGTACGGGCCACGCGTTCCTGGGGGGAAAGCAGTTCCCGCAGGTTGTACAGTCCTTCGCAGGGGAAGGACAGGGGATCGGTGTGGAGGTGACACACGGCGGTGTAGGTGACGAGCGTGTCAAACAGCCTAAGAAAGAGAGCTTCAAGACGGTTCATGACGCCCTCACAGACCTTGCAGGACCCAAGGCTGGGCAGACGGCTCGACAGCGTTTTCACTTCTCGCACGAGTTTCTGGGCGTTCACACCGGGGCCGTACGAGCAGTAGAGATCAAAGGGGGCGGACACGTTGCCAAGAAGGGCGTATACTTGGGGGAGTTGCCCCGTTGTCCCCACATGCAAATGTACGGCTATAGTGGGCAATGTGTTGGCATTCGTGTCGAAGCGACTGTCGTCCAGAAATGTCTGTCGCTCGGCCAGGGTTTCAGCGTCGGCCTTCTCTGCGGCGGCATGGGTGTACCTGCCCAGGTCGAAACCATAGGCGGTATAGTGCTCCCTAGGATCAAGGCCACTGGGCGTCACGTCGGCATAGCGCTGCGCGTACCACGCCGCGTCAAACTCGTGGTCCAGCTCTTCGTCCAGGTTGGGATACCGACCCGCCTCCCTGCAGCCGTGTGTTTGATAATGCTTTAGAGGATCCATGCAGCTGTCCCGTACGTCTGGGTATCTTCTTCTATAATACACAGCGTCAACAGGCAGCTTGAGAATGTCCATCATTTGAGGTTCCTCTCAAACACGGCGTCTGGCGAAAAAAAAATGACAGCGCTGTCCGACGGCGGCCAGTCCCCGACATAAGGAGGGGCACATCTTTATTGGAAAGTGAAAACAATAAAATCAGTATGTTGCCTTATTTCACCCCAGAAGAGGCGTGTGTGAACCCGTGTCAAAAAAATGCGTACATATCATAGAATCTATGACCAGAGGAATAATTACAGATAGCAAAATTTTTTGTCAATAAAATTATGATGGAGTATTTCTGGCAAAAAAAGGTATGGGCTATTGGATGACAGCAGGAGAAAAAAACGGTCGGGGGACGTGAAAGGGGGCTATTTGGTCGTGCGTTTCGGGCCGAGGCGGTCCAGCAGGCGGTCGTAGTAGGGATCGTCTTCCTCCAGTTGCAGGGATCTGGGGAAGCGCATCCTGGCACGGGTAATCATGAAGCGCAGCTTTTGCATCTGGCGCACGCGTTCCTGCTCGTCCTGGCAATTATCGAGCAGGTCCACAAGGCGGTTCAGTTCCCGGCGTTCCTCCAGTTCAGGGGGCAGGCAGCCGGCATTGCGCAGGATTTTCCAGGCCATGCGTAATTCTTCCGGCACATGGCTGTCGTCCTCCAGCTCCAGGGGCTTGCCCCGGCCAGGGAGATTGTCGAAGGCGCCCTGGGCCTGGGCTTCCTCAATGCGTTTTTCCGCAATGAACTGGATGACAGACCAGGGGTTGACCTCACTCATGGTCGGCCTCGTGCGGGGCAGGGCTTTGGCCCCACAGGGTTTTCCACTCCATGAGCAGCTTGAGGGCCGCCATGGGGCTGAGTTCTTCCGGTTGCAGGTCACGCAGCAGTTGCACCACGGGGTGCTCGGTGTGCAGCGCGGTGGTGGGCAGCTCCGGTGGGGCGGAATTTTTGGGGGCTGGCATGTCCATGCCCGGCAGGGCCACGGCCGAGACCACGGTACGGCGGGCGGATTCTCGCCCCCGCTCCAGTCCGGCCAAGATGACTCTCGCCCTCTGCACCACGGGGCCTGGCACGCCGGCCAGGCGGGCCACCTCCACGCCGTAACTGCGGTCCGAGGGGCCGGGCACCAGCTTGTGCAGAAAGAGGATGTCGTTGTTGTGTTCGCGGATGGCGATGTTCATGGTGAACACGCCCTTGATGCGCCCCTCAAGGGCCGTGAGCTCATGGTAGTGCGTGGCAAAGAGGGTGCGCAGGCATCCTTTGGCGCGGCGTGCCAGATCCTCCACCACGGCCCAGGCCAGGGCCACCCCGTCATAGGTGCTGGTGCCACGGCCAATTTCGTCCAGGATGAGCAGGCTGCGCTGTGTGGACTGGCGCAGAATGCGGGCGGTCTCCATCATTTCCACCATGAAGGTGCTTTGCCCCTGCGCCAGGTTGTCCGACGCGCCCACGCGGGAGAAAAGGCGGTCCACCAGGCCCAGGCGCGCTTTGGTGGCGGGCACAGGGGAACCCATCTGTGCCAGAAGGCAGATGATGGCCACCTGCCGCAACACCGTGGACTTGCCCGACATGTTGGGGCCGGTGAGCAGGCAGAGGTGTCGGCCTGGGCCGAGGCGAAAATCGTTGGGCACAAAGTTGGCCTGGCCCTGCATTTCTTCCACCACGGGGTGACGGCCCTCGCGGATGTCCAGAACGGGCTCTTCCGTCAGCTCCGGTCGGCACCAGCCGTTGCGGCGCCCCACTTCGGCGAGGTTTTGCCAGTAGTCCAGGTGGGCCACCATGTCTGCGGCATGGACGACACGTTCGCGTTTGGCGTTGACCTGGTCGCGCAGCTCCTGAAACAGCGTGTACTCCAGGGACTTGCGCTTGTCTGTGGCGGAGATCAGGGCGTTCTCCAGATTTTTCAGGGCTTCCGTGGTGAAGCGTTCGGCGTTGGCCAGGCTCTGTCGGCGGATGAAATGCTCCGGCACGGGACCCTTGCTGGCGGCGCGCGTGATCTCGAAAAAATATCCGAAGGCGCGGTGGTAGCCCAGCTTCAGCTTGCTGATGCCGGTGTTCCTCTGTTCTTCCAGGAGCATGTCCTGCAATTGCTGCTCGCCATGGTCGGCGAGGTCCATAAGGCGGTCCAGCTCGGCATTGTACCCCTGGCGAAACAGTCCCCCGTCGGTGATCGTGATGGGCGGATTGTCCACTAGGGCGCTTTGCAGCAGATCGCGGCAGTCTTTCAGGTCGTCCCACGAGGCCACGACCCCGGCCACGCTGGTGGGCATGTCGGTCTCGGGCTGTTCTGCGTTCTCCGGCTGGCCGGTCTTGACAGCCGCGAGCACGCCGGGCAGGGCGGCAAGACTGTTGCGCAGGGCGATGAAGTCGCGTGGCGTACCCTGATTGAGGCTGATGCGCGTGGAGAGACGTTCCAGGTCATAAACCTCGGCCAGCGCGTCCCGAAGGGCGCCGCGACGGGCGTCGTGGCCGAAATACGCCACCGCGTCCTGAACACGGGTGATGACTTCGGCGTCACGCCAGGGGTGATGCAGCATGTCTTCCAGCAGGCGTCCCCCCATGGGGGTCATGGTGCGGTCCAGCAGATGGCGCAGGGTCCCCTTGCCCTTGCGGCCGTTGAGACGCACAAAAATTTCCAGGTTGCGCTCCGTCACGTCGTCCACGATGAGGCGTTTGTGCAGGTCCAGCGGCACGAAGGGCATGAGGTTCTCGGGGTCGCGCATCTGGGTCTGTTCCAGATAGGCCAGGAGCGCCCCGCAGGCGCACAGGGTTCCCGGCTTGTCGTCCAGCCCCAGCGCGGCGGCCTCCCGCACGCCCTGCGCCGCCAGCAAGCGTTCCTGGGCGCGTTTGGGGGCGAAATGCGCCTGGGCAAGATGAGCCACACGCACCCCTTCCAGCTGGGAGCGCGGGGGCGCCGCTGTGCCTTCGGGCAGCAGCAGTTCACGGGGGCACAGCTTCTGCACCCATTGCCACAGTTCGGCCTCCCGTGCGAATTCCACACCCGACCACTGGCCCGTGGAAACGTCGGCCCAGGCCAGACCGCCACCGTCTTTCACGGGGCAGAGCGCGGCAAGATAATTGTGGCTTTTGCTGTTGAGGTTGGCGTCCTCCAGAATGGTGCCAGGCGTTATCACGCGGCTCACGGCCCGTTTGACAAGCCCCTTGGCAGCCTTGGGATCCTCTGTCTGGTCACAGATGGCCACGTGGTAGCCCTTGTCGATGAGCTGGGCCACGTATGTGTCGGCGGCATGCCAGGGCACGCCGCACATGGGCACGGGGTTCTCGGCCTCGCGATTGCGACTGGTCAGGGTGAGCTGCAGTTCGCGGGCGGCCACGCGGGCGTCTTCAAAAAACAGTTCGTAGAAATCGCCCATGCGGTAGAAGAGCAGGGCATCGGGATGTTTCGCCTTGATGCGGTTATACTGCTCGAACATGGGCGATATTTTGATGGCGGGCTCTGGCATGGCGGAAACTGCAAGACAAAGAAAAAACGGCGGCATGCGTCTGCAACATGCCGCCACGCGAACATGGGGCCCGGCCATGTGCCGGATTCAAAAACGTCACTCAGTCACGCCCTTCCTGGCGCATGAGCCATGACGGGGTGTGAAAGCGCTCGGGGGTACGTCCTATGACTTGCTGGTGGTGCCCATGGCCCTGGCGGCGTCGGCCAGAGGTGTGGCGGAGGCTGAGCCTTCCGGCTGTGGCTCCTTGCCGGCCTTTTCAAGAAAATCGGCTCTGGCGGCCTCGGCCTCGGCCTGCTTCTTGCCCCTGGCGACGGCACGCTCAAGAGAGCTGATCTGCCACTTCTGCTTCACCAGCTTGGCGCTGGAATGGACCTTGTCCCACACGAGGAAGGCCAGGGTGAGCAAGGCGCCACAGGCGAAGCCCGCGATGATGAGAAAATAGAAGGGCAGAGCAATGGACTTCATGGCGGGCAGGAAAAACAGGTTGAGCGTGAGCTCCACGCTCTGGGAGAGGGCCGCCTGGTTCTGGAAAAAGAACACCAGTGCCACAAAGAAAAAGATGGCGAGCAGAAGAACCTTGATGTAACGCATAGAGCACTCCTCAAGCTTAAAATCCTTTTAAAAAAACCGACTCCGTGTCAGGCCGACCCTGCGGTCGGGCGGTGGCTCAAAGCCGGTTGTCTCCAGTGGCGGTATGCGGACACGCGTTGACCCGCCTTGTTGCGTGGCCGGACATGGCGGCCGTCGTAAAATACGGTTCAAGGGCGGCGTAGGTCTCTTCCAGGTACTGGGGTATGGTGCGCACTTCGTCCATGACGGCCATGAAGGAGGAATCCCCATTCCAGCGCGGCACAAGGTGAAAGTGCAGATGCTCGCGCACTCCGGCGCCGGCGGCCTGCCCCTGGTTCAGGCCGATGTTTATGCCCTCGCAGTGAAAATGCTCTTCCAGTATGGGGGTGCAGGCCTGCATGATGTCCATGA
>JAGAEE010000161.1 GCA_017613295.1 Desulfovibrio sp.
AGCCGCTTTTTGCCAGTAGCCGTGCGCAGGCCGTGAAGAGCAACCGGTTCTGGAATACCCCGCCCGTCAGGGCGCACGCGTCAGCTCCATACTCCTCACGTAGGGCCACGCATGCGTCAGCGATCATGGCAGCCAGCCCGATGTGAAATCGCGCGGCTAGGAGCGGCGACGCTTCCCCCCTGCGGCGTGCTTCCACCAGCGTTGCCACAAGAGTGTCAGTGGGCAGAACCATGATGCCGCCCTCTCGCGCCGGCTGGGCAATACTCCAGCTTTCTGCAGCATGAAACGTGCCTTCCTCGGGATCACGACCTTGGTCACGCCAGTATGTCTCGGCGGCAAATTGCAGAGTCATGGCGGCTTCCCCTTCGAAAGAGGAGGCCCGGCATAGCCCCAGAAGGGCACTGACCGCATCAAACAGACGGCCGGCACTGGTGGAGCGTACGCAATTGAGATTCTTGGCGATCATGGAGCGGACGATATTGGCTTCCGAGCAGGAGCAGACGCCAAGCTGTACCAGTTCTTCGTCAGCGTTCTGGCCGTGCATAGCCTGAAGCAGAGCGGCCGCCACACGCCAGCCCTCGCGGGACGCAGCATCGCCCCCTGCCAGCGTGAAGGGGGCGATATGCCCTACGCGCCGAAAGCCGGAAAAGTCGGCCACAAGGAATTCCCCGCCCCAAATGGTGCCGTCAGTACCGTAGCCGGTGCCATCCAGGGTCACGCCGATAACGGGTTCGTGCCAGTCGTTTTCGGCCATGCAGGACGCCACGTGGGCGTGGTGGTGCTGCACTGGTAGGAGGGGAATTTCCAGTTCTTCAGCCAAACGAACGCTGTTGTAGAGGGGATGCATGTCGCACGCCACGATGTCCGGACGAATTTCCAGCAGCTCTTCCAGCCGTGCAAGTGAGGCGCGAAGGGCGTCCATGCTGCGTATGTCTGCGAGGTCGCCAATGTGCGGCGAAAGATAGAAGAGGCCGTTGCGTCCCAGACAGAAGGTATTTTTCAAATCTCCGCCCATGCCCAGCACAGCACCGTGCCATTGACCGGAGAGCATGCAGGGCAGTGGTGCGTAACCGCGTGAACGTCGTAGCACGGAGGTTTGTCCGTCCATAAATGTCACGACGGAATCGTCAGCACGCAGAAGGATGCGGCGATCGTGAGAGAGAATGGCGTCACAGAATCCAGAAATTTCTTTCCTGGCGTCGTCTTCGGTGCGGCAGATGGGCGCGCCGGAGGCGTTGGCACTGGTCATGACGAGCATGTCCGTCATCTTCTTCTGATCGGGATACCTGAAAAGCAGAAGGTGCAGGGGGGTGTAAGGCAGCATAACGCCCACTGTGGGGTTGCCGGGGGCAATGAGAGGGCACAGCTGGCCGCCAGACCGCCGTTGCAGAAGCAGGATGGGCTTTTGCCAGCCGTCCAGCAGGGCTTCCTGCGCGGCGTCTACGCGGCATTCTCTGTGCACGGCGGCCATATCACGCAGCATGACGGCAAAGGGTTTTACCGGACGCTGCTTGAGCTTTCTGAGGCGTTCCACGGCACGGGAGTTGCCGGCGTCACAGCAGAGGTGAAACCCCCCTATGCCCTTTACGGCCACGATGCCTCCCCCCATGATGACGTGCCGTGCCGCCGTGATGGCCTGCTCTCCGCGCTTGTAGCCGTCCAGAAGATACACCTGCGGGCCGCACTGATGACAGCATACGGGCTGAGCGTCATATCGACGTGTTTCGGGATGCGTGTATTCCCGGGCGCATTCCTCGCACATGGGGAAGGACCCCATGCTGGTGCGCTCGCGGTCATACGGCATGCCATCTAGAATGGTAAGGCGTGGACCGCAGGCCGTGCAGTTGATAAAAGGGTGCAGATATCGTCTGTCGTTGGGATTGAACATTTCAGCCTTGCAGCGCGGACATATGGCAATGTCTGGTGAGACAAAAATGTCGCCCTCCTCTTTTGCGCTATTCACAATGGTGAAGTCCTTTGCGGCCGGCGCCTCAACCTCCTCGGTGTTGATTTTCATGACGAGGGCCCGTTCCGGCGCCGTGTCACGAAGAAGATGAAGGAATTTGTCCAATCTATCACGTGAAGCTTGGGCAAAAATTTCCACACAGGCCCCCTTGTTGGCCACGCTGCCTCGCACACCACATATGTGGGCTGTGCGGTCAACAAAGGGTCTGAAGCCGACGCCCTGCACAATGCCACGGAGTTCTATTCGCAGGGTTCGCATGAGAGTGTCATCCTTGCTGACGGGTTTTCGGATTCTGGCTGGCTTTCATACCCGTAATCGCCCCTGGCTGAGGTGAGGGTGCAACCTGTAGTGACCACTTCTTCCTCCATGAGGTGCAGCGTGGCGGCCAGATTTTGGGTTACGACTTTCCCGTCATAGAGGGCATACCCCTTCGTTTGACTTGTCATAGATGGCATGACCACATTGCAGCCAGCCTCAACGCCCCGTGCCAGCCCCCGAGGAAGGAGCGTGCGAAGAGCGGTTGTGGCCGGCAGCAGCACTGCAGGCAGCATGAGCCGACACAGGCTTAACAGAAAAAGCGTGAGGTCGGCTCTGCCAGGGGGGCAGGCGTGGAAAGGCGTGGCATGGTGCGGCAGGAAGGGTCCGATGCCCAGCATCTCCGGCCGAAATTCCTGCAGAAATACCATGTCGTCAGCCAGTTGTTCCATGCCCTGACCTGGGGAACCAACCATCATGCCACAGCCTACCTGATAGCCTGCCTCGCGCAGAGCGTACAGACAGTTCATGCGCCGCCAGAAACTTTGTGACTGTGTGTGCAGCTGTCGGTAGTGGGAAGGATTGGCTGTTTCATGCCTGAGTAGATACCGACGTGCCCCTGCGGCATAGAGATTTTTGTAACTCTCCTGGCTGCGTTCTCCAAGGGATAGGGTGATGGCCGCCTGTGGAAAATGTTCGTTGAGAGACGCGATCAAGGGCACGAGGCGTTCATCGGTGTACCATGGGTCCTCACCGCCCTGAAGCACAAAGGTGCGCACACCAAGAGAGTAACCTGTGGCGCACGCGTCAACGATTTCCTCGCTGGAAAGGCGGTATCGCTGGAGTTTGGCGTTGCCCTTGCGGATGCCACAGTAACGGCAGTTGCATCTGCAGTGATTGGTAAATTCCACAATGCCACGGTAGTAGATTTGGTGGCCAAAGATGGCACGCGTCAGCCTGAAAGCCATGCTGGCGGCGTACTGACGGTCGGCCGATGTGGCCATGGTCAGCAAGGTATGCCATTGCTTCCAAGACAGGCATTGCTGCTGGGCCAGACGGTCCAGCATGTGCCGCATGGGTGATGGGGATGGCTGTGGAATGACGCTGTCTCCCTGTGGTTTCATCTGGCCTGTGGGCGTTCAGGATGTGTGAGGAACGCTGTCTGCGTCGTCGTAGAGCACGTGCAGCGGACGCGTAGGCGCATTGGCCATGTCGTAGGCAAAAAAACCGAGCAACAGTTGTAGTCCCACAATGATCATGGTTCCTGCCAGTATAGCTGTTCCTGCAGGCGTCGATGTGTTGTTCGCTAAGGCGTTGACCCAGGTAAATCCGCCAAACAAACATCCCCATATGGAAAGGAACAGCCCGAGCAGCAGTTCCAGAGACGCCAGTGAAAGATCACGAAGAAAATAGTTGTAGAAAATGCGTTTTACCGTATTGGCGCAGTGTTTGAAAAAGAAACTCCCCGCACACTTGGCGATGCTGAGGTTGCTTTTTTCGTCGCCATAGCGCGCCGACATGGGAATGTCCGCAACTACGGCGCGTATGATGTTGAGACGGAAGAGCATGTCGGATTCAAAAAAATAGCGCTTGTCGATTTTGTCCAGGTCCAGGCGGCAGAGGACCTCTCTGGCAATGGCCGTATAGCCGTTGGTGAAGTCGAAGATTTGCCAGTAGCCAGTAGAAAATTTTGAAAGAAAGGAGAGGATCACATTGCCAAAAATACGTATTTTCGGCATGCAGAATACCTGATCCAGATTATAGAAGCGGTTCCCCTTGGTGTAGTCGGCCATGCCCCGCTGTATGGGGGAAGCGAAACGCGGAAGCAGCGCCGGCTCCATCTGACCGTCGCCGTCGATTTTGACAATGATGCTATTTTCCTTTTCTTCAAGAGCCGCCTTGTAGCCCTGCATTACCGCTCCGCCAACTCCCAGGTTCCGGGTGTTGAACAGGACACGCACGCGGGGATCCTTCACCGTTTCCTCTACCAGTCGGCCTGTGCCTTCCGGGCAGCAGTCGTCCACC
>JAGAEE010000162.1 GCA_017613295.1 Desulfovibrio sp.
ACCGCAGGTCTACCCGGTCGGAACCATCCAGTATGATCCCGCTGCCTGCTGGAATTCCTACATTATCCTTTCATCTGAACGCACTGCAAAACTAGTCGACCGCAACGGCAACCTGGTCAAAGAATGGGACAACAAGATGCAGAAATACAGCATGCCGAACAAGGTACTGCCCGGCGGCCATGTGATGACTACCCTACATCCGCTTCTGCCAGATGGTTTCCAGGACAACAATACGATAGCCATTCTTGATTGGGACGGCAATATCGTCCGACAGTTCAACCACTTTGAAAAGGTGGATGAATTTCCCGGAGGGCAGAAAGATGCCAACGGTGAAACATGGGTTTCACGCCAGCACCATGACTTCGAAATCGAAGGCATGAGCACCGGTTATTACGCCCCAGGGCAGGAAGCAAAACTCGACGGCAAAATGCTCATCCTTGCCCATGAAAACCTCAAGCATCCCAAGATCAATCAAAGCCAGCTGCTCGATGACGTCATCATTATCGTTGACAAGGATGAAAAAATCCTTTGGAAATGGAATGCCGCCGATCATTTTGAGGAATTCGGCTATACTCAGGCAGCCAATGACCATACCAAAGCAATGTCGATCAAAAAGGCCGGAGCACATAACGGTATCGATTGGTTCCATATCAACTGCGCTTCCTGGCTCGGCCCCAACAAGTGGTACGATGCGGGCGACAAACGCTTCCATCCGGAAAATATCATCTGCGACAGCCGCCAGACTTCGCACATGTTCATCATCGATCACGAGACCGGTAAGGTCGTCTGGCAGGTTGCTCCCCCCTTTATCGGTGAAGACTCCCAACTCGGCCAATTCGCTGGCATCCACGCCACGCATATGATCCCCAAGGGGCTCCCCGGCGAAGGCAACATCCTGGTCTTCGACAACGGCGGCACCATGGATGAAAACATGTATAAGGAGCAAGACCATTGCTGGAGCCGCGTCGTCGAATATGACCCCGTTACCAAGAAAAAGGTATGGGAATATTCCGGCATCGTCGCCAAGAAGCTGGATGCAATGAGAGACAACTTCTTCCTCAGCCAGTTCATATCCAATGCTCAGAGGCTGCCCAACGGTAATACCCTGATTGACGAAGGCTCCTGCGCCCGCATAATCGAAGTCACCCCGAAAGGAGAGATCGTATGGGAATACATCTCCCCGTATAACGCAACTAATCAAAACTATAGAGCATACGCAGTGCCTTATGATTACGTACCGCAGCTGCCAAAGCCCGCGGAAACGGCCGTTGTCCCTCCCCGCAAAGAAGTCATCCTCATTCCCGATGTGAATGGCAATCTGCCCGATTATCAACCCAAAATGGATAAAGGCGAGTTCGTCCAATTCGGTGATCCTGTGCCGCTTTTGACACCCGGACTTGCCAAAAAGCTTGGGATCGCCGATCAAGCGGGTCCAGCAGCCAAATAATACTGGAACAATAGTTTATAGATAACCAGGTATTCTGGCTCAACGGCAAAAAACATCACATCCTCCTCTTGGCCGCTTCTGAAACATCAGAGCGGCCTTTTCATGCAATACGTTTTCTTCTGCTTTCTCATAGCACAGATGTACCGTTAATATTGCCAGCTAGTACTAATCACCGCTGCAATCAACGAAGTATCATTGTATGCTTATCTATGAGATGGATAGAGAAAGTGCCCCAAGATGGATGATTGCCCTTTTCTTTCGACTGTAATACGTTGGGATAAACATGCTGACAAAACAGACCGAATAACCAGCGATCATCAAAACGGAAATCCAATGAAAAAAAAGACGATACTATCCATTTTATGTTGCTTGGCGGTTTTAGCCGTCCCCCCTGCCTTTGCTAAGCCGCTTATCTATCCAGTTGGCACTATTCGGTATGATCCGGCAAAGACATGGAACTCCTATATTGTTCTCAGCACTCAGCGTACAGTCAAGATGGTGGACCGCAACGGAAACCTGGTCAAAGAATGGGACAACAAAAGCCCTGACTGGAGCATGCCTAGCAAAGTACTCCCAAACGGCTGTGTCATGACACATCTTTACCAGGCACTGCCTACTCGCCAACCCAATTACACCACTATTGTCATTCTTGACTGGAATGGGGATATCAAACGAAAATTCAATAAATTAGAAAGGATTTCGAACCCACAAGCGCCGTTGGAAGAATCTGGCGGCGAAATATGGGCAGCCCGGCAGCATCATGACTTTCAAATCGAAGGCATGAGCACAGGCTACTATGCACCCAATCAACAGCCTGACTTTGAAGGCAAAATGCTTATACTAGCCCATCAAAATGTAAAGAATCTCCAAATAAATACAAATCCCCTAGAAGACGATGTGATCGTCATTGCCGACAAAAATGAAAATATACTATGGAAGTGGAATGCATCGGAACACTTTGACCAATTCGATTTTCATGAAGAAGCGCTGGAAAAACTGCGAGCGTTCACGGTTACAGGATCCAAGCAGGATCAAGGCGTAGATTGGCTTCATTTGAACAGCGCTTCCTGGCTCGGCCCAAACAAATGGCATGACTCCGGGGACGACCGCTTCCATCCCGAGAATATCATCTGCTCTAACAGAACTTCATCGCACATCTTTATCATCGACCACGAGTCGGGCGATATCGTATGGCAAGTGACACCGCCTTTTGACAATGAAGATGCTGCACTCGGGCCTCTTGCCGGCATACACCACGCGCACATGATCCCAAGAGGATTGCCCGGAGAAGGCAACATCCTCGTCTTTGATAATGGCGGCTCCTCATATGCAAATCTCTATAAAAGCCAGGATCACTGCTACAGCCGCGTTATTGAATTTGATCCTGTTGCCAAGAAAAAAGTCTGGGAGTTCTCAGGTCCCACCCAAGGAATATCCGAAACAACAAGCGACAATTTTTTCCTGAGCCAATTCGTTTCAAACGCGCAGCGCCTGCCGAACGGCAACACGCTTATTTGCGAAGGCACTAGTGCCAGAATCTTTGAAGTCACCAAACCAGGCGAAATCGTTTGGGAATATATATCCCCGTATAACTCTATCAAGAATGGCACCACGTCGTATAACTACCGTGCCTATGCCGTTCCCTACGAGTATGTCCCTCAATTGCCAAGACCGGAAGAAGTCGCAGTCGTCCCGCCCAGAAAGGAAACTATCCTCATTCCGAATATCAGGGGAGAACTGCCCAACTATCAGCCAAAAAATTGATGACAGAAATTTCGTTAAATTCGGGAAACCGACCCCGATCCTCACCCGCGCACTGGCCAAAAAGCTTGGCATTGACTGGTAGCTAACCTGTCGCAACCTTTTTAATCTACCAGGGGGGTAGCGCTTGACCGGAATGAAAGCATCCCGCAGTCAAACAGCGCTGGACTCACGGCAACACTATCCAGATCATTCCCGAAAACAAGTGGTATGACGCCGAGGACAAGCGCTTTAAGCCCGGCAACATTCTCTATAACCCTCGTCATTTCGATGAGATCCAAGTCATAGACAAGGAGAGCGGCAAGATCGTTGCCAAGATATCCAGCAAGGAAGAAAAGGGATTCTCCAATGGTCATGAACCGACTATGATCGCAAAGGGACTTGCCGGCGAATGCAACGTGCTCTTCTTTGACAACGGCGCACTGCCCAAGACCATGGTCCATGTAGGAGCTACGCACCTGTATGAAATCGACCTCACAACGAACGAGACCGTCTGGAAATTCAGCAACCGCGGCAAGAGAGGCGCTCTCTTCAGCCAGGTAATGGGTTCTATCGCTAAGCTGCCCAACGGCAACATCCTCGTTTCCGAGGACGCCGCCGGCCGCACCCTGCAGATCAAGCCCGCAGAAAAAGAAGGCGGTGAGATCGTTTGGGAATATCAGGCTCCCTTCACCGTTGCACGCTCTTCTCTTTACGATTACGACTACTGCCCGCAGCTGAAGGCCATGCCTAAGCCAGAAATGAAGCGTGTTTCCCCGTTTCCGCTCGACAGCTTCAAGGTCCTGCCCGACGAAGAGCGCAAGGACGGCAATGTTACGGCTGTCATAGCGAAATAAACAGTAAAAATTTCATCTGACCTTCCATCAAGCTCCGTCGGATCATCTCCGGCGGGGCTTTTCAATTTCTGAGACATCCACAGGCTCGCTCAGTTTCGTTCCTTCGCTGTTTTTGAGGAACAGATGCTTTCCTCGCATGCCCCATCATGTCAGCCAATGACCGGTTGCAGTTCGTAGCATGCGAGAACGGCAGCGCGTGCCGCCTCCATGTCCGCGGGGGAAGCATGGGGAGAGGCTTCGCACACGGCGCGCAGTTCGTCCAGTTCGCGCAGGATCATGTCCTCGGCTTCTTCCCAGCCGCAGGAGCCGGTCTTGATGCGGATGAGCTCTTCCGCACAGGCAAGGGGAAATACAAGCCCACCTGTCGTCAATATCTCCCTGCTCTGGCGTATGGCGCGGACAGCGTGGGATATCGCCTTCCAGTCTATGCCGCCGTTCTTCTCTGCCTCTTCGGCTCGGGAACCGTACTTGTTCAGCTCGTCGCCCAGGCGGCGTCTGAATTCATCCGCTGTGATGGATGGGGAATGCCATTTGCCGCACAAAAAAAG
>JAGAEE010000163.1 GCA_017613295.1 Desulfovibrio sp.
GCCGAAACCGCCCATGGCGTGTCCCTTGAAGTGGGTCAGGATGAGCAGCGAGTCGTAATTGAGAAGGTTCTTTCCCACCGCCACCTCCTTGAGGTGGAAGCCCTTGTCCACAGGCAGGGGGGTGTCTCCGTCGGCGTCCATGATGTCGATGGGAATTCCCCAACCGTTGGTTTCCATGGCCTTACGGTGCCCTTCGGTTGTCTTGCGGGGGCTGTTGTAAAGAACATTGCATTCCACCGCCGTGGACTGCGGCAACGCCTCCACAAGCTGTTTCACCCACGCGGGCGGGAGGATGTTCGGCCCGTGCGGCTCGCCGGTATGCAGCTTGACCGCAATCTTGCCGGACAGCTGTTCCCGGATCTTGGCGAGTGCCTTCAGCAGGTTTTCCGGGGTACAGTCCTTCCAGTGCCAGACAACGGGCATGTCGGGTTCAGTGGCCACGGCTCTGCCGCCCAGAACGCTGGAGGCCGCAATGGCTCCGGCCATAATGGCCGTATCTTTCAAGAACTCACGACGTTGCATAATGACTCCTTTGACTATGTGTATCAGACAGGTGGGTTGGTTCCTGCTCGTCAGAATACCATGAATCCGTGGTCGTCCGCCACAGGATGCGGCCTATACGGAGCCTCCAGTTTTTGGATTTCCTCGGAATCCAGTTTGATGTCCAGCGCGGCCACAGCTTCTTCAACATGCTTGGAGTCAGTCGTTCCCACGATAGGTGCGGTAATATACGACTTGGAGAGCATCCATGCCAGTGCCTCCTGCGCCATGGAAACGCCGCGTTGCGCGGCAATCTTCTGCAAGTTTTCAATAATCGGGATGTCCAGTGCTTCGTTCCTGTCCCACACGGCCGGCGATATGGCGTCCACGCTGTTGCGATGCGTCGTTGTGCCGCGCGGATGGGCGAGCCGCCCGCCTGCAAGCGGACTCCACGGCACAAGACCGATATGCTGATCCTGGCAGTAGGGAATCATTTCCCGTTCTTCCTCGCGGTACATGAGGTTGTAGTGGTTCTGCATGGTCACGAATTTCGTCCAGCCATGTTTTTCAGCGATGTTTTGTAGCTTCTGGAACTGCCAAGCGTACATGGTGGAAGCGCCGATGTAGCGAGCCTTGCCGCTTTTCACCATGTCGTGCAGGGCCTCCATGGTTTCCTCGAAGGGCACGGAAAGATCTGGCCGGTGGATTTGGTATAAATCGACATAGTCCATGCCAAGCCGCTGAAGGCTCTGGTCTATTTCGGCCATGATTTCCTTGCGCGATAGGCCGCCGCCGTTAGGGCGGCCCTTGCGCATGTCAAATCGCACTTTGGTTGCCACTACAATTTCGTCGCGGTTCAGTCCGAACTCACGGATGAGCCTGCCGGTTATTTCTTCGCTTGTGCCATACTGGTACACATTGGCCGTGTCAAAATAATTGATGCCGAGGTCAACGGCCTTCTTGAAGATGGGTTTTGCGTCGTTGAAATCACGCGCCCAGGGGAAATCGCCATGCTCTGATCCGGGTGCTCCAAAGCTCATGCAGCCGAGACAGATGCGAGAAACGTCCATACCTGTGTTGCCTAACTTAACATATTGCATAGCTGTTCGCTCCGTTGGTTGTTTTCATGTGACGACTATCTTGACTGCCGACCGTCAAAACTGGAGAAGAATCCGGCCAGTAAACAAGGGCAAAGCACATCTCTAAACATTTGTGTCCCCTTGTCCGGATTGGCGCCGGAGGTACTGCAAATCGCCATACCAGTAGGAAGCTGTGGCCCCGCCGTCCATGAGGAAGTCGCTGCCCGTGATAAACTGCGCCTTGTCGCTCATGAGGAAGGCTGCCAGGTCGCCCACTTCGTCAGGCGTTCCGGCGCGTTTTGCCGGACAGTTCGCCAGCATGGTTCTGTAGCCTTCCCCGCGCGGTCCGCGCAATTCGTCATTGGCCAGAGGGGTTATGATGATTCCGGGGCTTATGGCGTTGAGCCGTGCCCCGCGTCTCCCCCAGTTGACGCATTCGGCGGCTACGCGAAGCACATTGCACCGCTTGGAAAGCTGGTAGGCCCGTAGCGTGCTTGCGACATTCTGCAAAAGCGGCAGCTGAAGCAGGTTCTCCGTGGGGGTGGTGGCCAGCAGGTCGTTTTCTTCAATGGATAACGGTCCTAGCCGATGTCCGGACTGCGAGGAAATGACAATGCCGGAGCCGCCCCTGGCGATGATTTTGCCGAATTCCTCAAGAATCACCGCCGTGCCGTAAAGGTCCACCTTGAGGATGGCTTCTACCGTAGCCTGCGAGGGCGATACGCCCGCCGCGTTGACCACGCCGTGTACTGGCCCCAGGTTATCGGCCAGCCGGGCTAGTTCCACGATGGACTGACGAGAGGCGATGTCCACCGTTGTGGCGGTTACGGTGAAACCGGCGTCTTCAAAAATACGGGCGGCAGCCTCCGCGTTTTCCCTGCGCAGGTCGGCGATGACAACATGCCGTCCCGCGCCTACGCGACGGGCAATGGCCTGGCCGATGGAACCGGCGCCAATGAGGACGATGACTTCATTTTTGTTTTCGTTCATAAAATAATCCTACAAGCTACTTTGTGAGTTGCAATCTGGATACGTCATGCCAGCTGGCCATAACGGTGCATGTTTTCCGACGTGACGGAGCCTTACAGGCAAAGACGGTAAATGGCTTCCACGTCTGTGGGGCGCAAGGGCCTGATACTTTCTAATTCACCGCCGCCGCAAGCGTTTTTGGCCATTATCGAGAAGTTTTTGTCATCTATGCCGAGGTCGCTTAATCGGCTCTTGAGGCCGAGTGTTTTAAAGAAGAAGTCAGACAGGCGCTCGATGCTGAGCCGGGCAGCATCCATGGGAGGCAGCTTCGCGTCAACATCAAAGCAGCTGACGCCTAGCCGGGAAATGGCGGGCGCGGTAGTGTCGTCCAGAATATAGGAGAGCCAGCGGGGTGTGAGTATGGCTAGGCCCAGACCATGCGTGATGTCGTACCAAGCGGAAAGTTCGTGCTCCATAGCGTGGCATACTGGGGCCTGAACGATGCCGGTGCTCAAAAAACCGTTGAGAGCCCAAGAGGACGCCCACATAAGATTCGCTCGGGCGTCATAGTTATCCGGCTCCTGGATGGCCACAGGCGCATATTTGATAATGGTTTTGAATAATTCCTCGCACATGCGGTCAATCATGTCGAATCCGGGCTGGCGGCTGAAGTAGGAGAGGTCGAATAAATGAGACATGATGTCCACGCAACCGCAGGCCGTTTGGTAAGCATTGACAGTAAACGTATTGGTAGGGTCGAGAAAGGAAACTTTGGGACCGAGCTGTGGATTGATAAGTCCCAGTTTGCTTCGGTCGTCCATATTACTGATAACGCAGCCGGTATCCATTTCTGAACCGGTTGCGGCTAGGGTAAGAACGACTACTAAAGGCAATGTCATTGTGACAGGTGTCTTGCCTGTAACCAAGTCCCAGCAATCTCCGTCATAAAAGGCGGCAGCTGAAACAGCCTTGGCGCAGTCAATGGTGGAGCCGCCTCCCACAGCCAGCAACACATCAATCTGTTCTTTTTTGCAAATATCCGCACCTTTGTTGACAGTGGTATGTCGAGGATTGGGTTCTACGCCGGATAATTCAAATACCTGCAAGCCTTCTGCCTTGATATACTCCATGAGCTTATCGTACAGACCGATTTTCTTAATGGAGCCACCGCCATAGATAAGCAGGACGCGAGATCCGTATCGCTTCAGTTCGTCTCCGATGTGCTGCAATTGATTTTTGCCAAAATATACCTTGGTGTTGTTCTGAAAGACAAAATCTTTCATGCGAGAATCCTTATCTCGCAAAATTGGTGAATACAGGCTGCTCAACCATGGGAAGGGGTACGCCTGCCGCACGGGCGGCTTCCTGACAGTGGAGGAAATAGGCCATGTTGCGAGCTATTACGCGCATATTGCAAAGCCCTTCCTTGTCTTGCGGTACTTCGTCGGGCGTCATGGCAAAGACGTCGTTCCAGTAGCGGGAAGACACCACGAACATTTCCTGAATGGTGAAATACTTGTTAATCTGAGAAAAGGCCGTGGCTGAACCGCAGCGTCGTGCCACCGTCACGCCGGCAACTGGCTTGAGACGGAACGCGCGGTTCTGGTTACCTTGAAATTCCGAGAAAAAGAGCCTGTCCATGAAAGACTTAACATTTCCAGCCAAGGCGGCATAGTGTACGGGCGAACCGAAGACAAAGCCATCCGCCTTCCATGCCAATTCGCGGAACTCATTGACCTTGTCTTCGATGACGCACTTGCCAAGTTCCGCGCATTTGCCGCAGCCAAGACAACCGCCTATGGCCTTTGTGCCGACCCAGAACGTATGCGTTTCAATGCCTTCTTCCTGAAGCGTCACTTCCACTTCCTTGAGAGCCAGAGCGGTGGATCCGTTCTTGTGAGGGCTTCCGTTGACGAGTTCGACCAGCATAATGTTTCTCCCTTATGGTTACAGTATATGGATGTCGTTAAGCCAGTTTCGTAGCGCGTCGTCCGCTTCGGCTACTGCATGGCCGGGAATGGCACAGCCCGGCAGCACATCAGCGCCGGGACACAGCTTGGCGATGTCACTGACACTGCGGCCCATGCCGCTGCCTTCATGCGTGCAAAATGGCGCGATTCGCTTGCCGGTAAAATCGTATTGTTCAAGAAAGGTGTGTACCGCCATGGGCATAGTTCCCCACCAGTTTGGATAGCCCAGAAGGACAGAGCTGAACGCATCCATGTCGGTCACCGTCTCGGTGACGTGCGGTCGGGCGTTGTCGCGCAACTCCTGTTTGGCTACCTCTGTGCAGCGAGTGTAGTCTTCAGGATAAGCATGCGTTGCAATATGAAAGAGTTTCCCATTGGTAAGGACTTGGATTTTTTTTGCCGCCACTTCGGTGTTGCCAACGGGTAAGCTGACGATATTTCCCTGGACATAGTTCAGCCCTGGACGGGAAAAATATGCGATGAGGATTTGGGTCGGTGACATGATCCCTCCTGTCAATATTGACAAAATTAGTAAACAGGTGTTTCATATCTCACGTGTGAGGAAAAAAGCAACCGCAGAAAATAAGTTTTTATGTCTTAGGAAACACTTTTTTGAA
>JAGAEE010000164.1 GCA_017613295.1 Desulfovibrio sp.
GGTTCCGGTGAGCCCAACCGCAACAAGGTGGGTTCACTGACTCATGCCCAGGTTGAGGAAATAGCCAAGATCAAGATGCCTGATCTCAATGCGGTGACCCTGGAGGCTGCCGTGAAGTCCATTGCGGGCACAGCCCGCAGCATGGGCATTGAAATTAAATAGGCCATCGCGTTGCTCGTTGTCTCGGTGAGGAGTATTCCCCGACGGGCGTTAATGGCACTGGCCTCGTTGAAATCAATTGTACTGCTGCCTCCGCACAGGCTGGAGTGTGGCAGGAGATGCCAAACGAAAGGATTCTCACATGCCCAAACATGGCAAAAATTTTCGCAAGGCGCTGGAGAACAACAATCTTCAGGAGCGCTTCAGCATTGAAGACGCCGTGAGCAAGTCTCTGGCCGCATCGTTCGCCAAATTTGATGAAACGGTGGACGTGGCCGTTCGCCTTGGCGTTGATCCCAAATATTCGGATCAGATGGTACGTGGTGCTGTTACCTTGCCGTACGGCCTGGGCAAGACCGTGCGCGTTGTGGTTTTCTGCAAGGGCGAAAAACAGGCCGAGGCCAGGGAAGCCGGCGCCGACGAGGTCGGTGCCGAAGAACTCGTGGCCAAAATCAAAGAAGGCTGGCTCGAATTTGACGCTGCTGTGGCCACACCCGATGTCATGGCTCTGGTGGGTCAGATCGGCCGTCTGCTCGGCCCCCGTGGCCTCATGCCCAACGCCAAAACAGGATCCGTGACTTTTGACGTGGCTAAGGCCGTTCAGGAGCTGAAGGCCGGTCGAGTGGAGTTCAAGGTGGACAAGGCCGGCGTTCTGCACGCTCCCCTTGGCAAGGTCTCCTTCGGGGCGGAAAAGATTCTCGGCAATCTCAAGGCCCTGCTAGAAACCGTGAACCGTCTGAAACCTGCGGCGGCCAAGGGCACATACATGCTCTCCATGGCGGTTTCCACAACCATGGGACCCGGTTTCAAGATCGACATGAGTCGAGTGAAGAGTTTTCTTGAAGGCTAGGCTCTTTCTTTTAGGGAGTCACAGCTTTCAAGCGCGCCGTAACGCCTTTGTATTACGGTGCATTGTCTGAGGAAACGGAATACGAGTCGAAGACGACAGGGAGGCCAAGCCTTTAAACTCCTGTCCAGACACATTCTCTTTGGCTCGGCATTCCACCTGGCAACCCCGAACGTGAGAGGTATCACGTGGACAGGTCTGGAAAAGCCGCGATCATTGAAGCCGTCAAGGCGTGTGCCGACAGGTCTTCATTTGCGGTCATTACGGACTTCAAGGGCATGACGGTGGAAGAGCTGACAAGCCTTCGTGTTGGCCTGCGCAAGGCCGGCGGCGAATATCACGTCGTCAAAAACACATTGGCACGTATTGCTCTGACCGGAGGAACGCACGACGTCATCAAGGACAAGTTCCATGACAACTGCGGCGTGGCCTTTGGGTTCGACGATCCTGTGGCGGTGGCCAAGGCACTCAGTGATTTTGCCAAGCAGAGCAAGCTGTTTCAGATGCGCTGCGCCAGCCTTGACGGCAAGCCCATGGAGCCCGATCAGGTTGACGCTCTGGCCAAGCTCCCCAACAGGGAGCAGCTCCTTGGTCAGTTGCTTGGAACCATGAATGCCGTACCCACCAATTTTGTTTCACTGTTTGCCAACATGCTGCGCGGCCTTCTGTACGCCCTCAAGGGCATTGAAGAGCAGAAGACCAAGGCGGCATAGCCGGCAGAGCAACGCTACATCAGCTAAAAGCCTACCATCAGGAGATTATCATGGCCGTTACGAAAGAAGAAGTTGTTGAATTTATCAGCAATATGACCGTTCTTGAGCTTTCCGAATTCATCAAGGAACTTGAAGAAAAGTTTGGCGTTTCCGCCGCCGCCCCGGCTGCTGCCATGGTCATGGCCGCCCCTGCCGCTGGCGGTGCCGCCGCCGAAGCCGCTGAGGAAAAGACCGAGTTCGATGTCATCCTCAAGGAATGCGGCGCCAACAAGATCGGTGTCATCAAGGTTGTTCGCGCCCTGACCACTCTTGGCCTGAAGGAAGCCAAGGAAAAGGTTGACGGCTGCCCCTCCACCCTCAAGGAGGGAGTTTCCAAGGAAGAAGCCGAGGAAGCCAAGAAGCAGCTTACCGAAGCCGGCGCCACTGTGGAAATCAAGTAAGCGTTCCCCCACAGCTTTCAGTGAAGGCGGGCCTTCGGGTTCCGCCTTTTTTTTCGCCTTTCCAGCGTCGTCTTTGCTGGCTTTATTGTGTTTTTTTGCGATCACGGTTACATATCGGGGGACGAGTAGTCTGTCCCTAGCCGTACGCTCCTGGTTGTCTGCTCCCACAATATTGCCGAGAGAAATATAGTATGTTGAATTTTAGGAAGAGTGCCTGCCGCAAGGTTTCGTTACGAACAAAAATTGTCCTGCTCATATCCCTGGCTCTATTCATTTTCGGTGTGTCATCGGCCGTTGTCAGCTACAAGCTTTTTATGGACGCCTCTCTTGAGCAGAACAAGCAGATCGTCACTGGTGTTGCCAAACTGGCGGCCACGGTGATCAATCCCCAGATGGTCGACCAGTATCTAGAGAAGGGAGAGTCTGCTGAGGGCTATCTGGCCACACGCACGCGGCTTTCCAACATTCGCGACAGCACGGTCAACATCAAGTTTGTCTACGTCTACAAAATTCAGAAAGACGGTTGTCACGTGGTCTTTGATCTGGACACGGACGACGTGGCCGGAGAAAAGCCTGGCACGATAAGACCTTTTGACGCCTCATTTTCCGAACACATACCCACACTGCTTGCCGGCGGAACCATTGACCCTATTATCACTGACGATACTTATGGCTGGCTGCTCACGGCCTACGTGCCTGTTTACAACGAGGACGGCGTCTGCCAGTGCTATGCGGCCGCAGACATTTCCATGGACTGGCTGCGTGTGCAGGCCAGGGATTACCTGTTCAAGCTAGCCGGCTTTTTCCTTGCAGTCTATCTTATCATTCTTGTGGTGGTACTGTGGCTTTCCAACACCAACGTCATCCTGCCCATCAATACCATGGCGGACGCCACCAGTACCTTTGCCTTCAACAACAAGGACTCCATGGAAAAGAGTCTTGACTGGATCCGCAACATTAATATCAAGACCGGCGACGAAATTGAAAACCTCTACACCTCCTTTGTCAAAATGGCCGGGGACAGCGTCAAGTATATCAAGGACATACGCGAGAAGAACGAAGCCATCTCCATGATGCAGAACGCCTTCATCATTACCCTGGCCGACATGGTTGAAAACCGTGACAAGAACACGGGCCAGCACATTCGTAAGACGGCCGCCTACGCCCGAATCATCATGGTCGAAATGAGGCGGCAGTCCATATACGCCGACCGCCTCACGGACCAGTTCATGGAAGACGTCGTCAATTCTGCGCCCCTGCACGACATCGGCAAGATCAACGTGCCCGACGCCATCCTGAACAAGCCCGGCAAGCTGACCGACGAGGAATTTGACATCATGAAAAGCCACACCACCACCGGTGGGGAGATCATCACCAACATCATCGAACACGTGCCCGATTCCGCCTATCTGCAGGAAGCCCGCAATTTGGCCACATATCACCACGAGAAATGGAACGGCCGGGGCTATCCGAAGGGCCTTGCCGGGGAGGACATTCCCCTTTCAGCACGCATCATGGCGGTGGCCGACGTGTTTGACGCCCTGGTCTCCAACAGGAGTTACAAGAAGGGTTTTCCCTACGAAAAGGCTTTTGCCATCATCCGTGAAGAGAGCGGCACGCATTTTGACCCTCAAATCGTGGAAGCCTTTTTTGCGGCAAGGGAGTCTGTTGTGCAGGTCGCCGATGCGTTCAGCAAGCACGAGGCGCAGTGGTGAGAAAGGGGCCAATGCCATTTTGGCAACCATAATGTTTTTGGAATTTTCAGCCGATAGAATGACAACCAAGCACTAACGGGGGGTTGTTCATGTCGCAGACGAACATTCTTCTAGAATCCGGCACCAACGAACTGGAGATAGTGGAGTTCTTCATTGACCATCCCGACGGCTACCGTGCGCATTATGGCGTGAACGTGGCCAAGGTCGTGGAGATCATCCGCCGCCAGCCCATCACGTCCATGCCGGAAATGCGTCATCCGGCCATTTGCGGCGCTTTTCATCACCGCAATGACCGCGTGGTGCCGCTCATCGACCTAGGCAAGTTTCTCGAGATAGGCCCTATTGAGAGC
Organism: Desulfovibrio sp.; assembly: GCA_017613295.1. Lineage (GTDB taxonomy): Bacteria > Desulfobacterota > Desulfovibrionia > Desulfovibrionales > Desulfovibrionaceae > Desulfovibrio. The sequence goes on from JAGAEE010000164.1 coordinate 4,225, forward strand.
CCAGACGCCAAGACCATTGTGACGGAGTTCAACAACCTTTTTTCGGCCTTTCTCGTTTCCGGAGTGGACCGTATTCACCGGCTGAGTTGGACAGAAGTGGAGGCGCCTGGCAATTTCCTTCAGAATGCCAGCAAAAGCTCCGTGGTGGGCGTGGTGCGACTGGAGAACAGGGTGGTGTTTCTGCTCGATCTCGAGGCCATTGTTGCCGAGCTGGAGCCCAGCATGGCCATACGGTTTGAGGGCAGCATCAGTAAGGATGCGAGCGGCAAGATCTACAGCGTACTGCACGCCGACGATTCCCACAGCATACGCCAGCTGGTCCTTGACCTGTTCAAGAAGGAAGGACGCTTTCAGGTGCGCCAGGTGGAAAACGGCCAGAAGGCCTGGGACTATCTTTGCGCCCTGCGCACCAAGTGCGAGGAGGAGGGTAAGGATATCACGGAGTATCTTCATGGCGTCATTTCAGACATCGAAATGCCCTTCATGGACGGGCTGAACCTCTGCAAGCGCATCAAGGAGGACCCCATCCTCAAAAAATTGCCCGTGGCGATCTTCTCCTCCATGATCAATGAGCCGCTGGCCAAGAAGTGCGAATCCGTCGGGGCGGACGCACAGTTTGCCAAGCCAGACCTTCGCATTCTGTCAGACAGGATGCTGCAGCTCATCCAGGGCGAAAAAGGCGGTGCGACCCAGAAGGGCAGTGGAGGGAACGAGAAGGCTGCCTAGGGGGGCTGCCGTTACCCCTGCCACCGGTTCAGGCAGGCGGTTATGAAGTCGCAGACGAACTTATGCTCTTCCTTGCCGGTGCCCTGTACCCGCAGGGGTTGGCCGAAGCGGTAGTGCACTGGAAGGTCGGGCCTTATGGGGCCCACTTCCTTGAAGGTTTTCCCCTGACCCCAGGCGTCTGTTTTGAGGGCTAGCGGCACGAGAGGTACGTTGGCTTTGCGAGCCAGCTTGACCCCTATGGAATTGAACTGTTTGGGGTCAAACCTGCGCGAGCGCGTGTGCTGGGGAAACACAACGATGGAAATGTTCTTGCGCAGCCTTTCCAGACCGCCTTGCAGCACGGTGGTCAGGTCTTCCCTGGGGTTGATGCGCCCCACCACGATGGGATCGCGCGAGCGCATGACGGGGCCGAAGAAGGGCATGGTGGTCAGGCTTTTCTTGACCACAAAGGTCACGGCCTTGCGCGGACGTATGATGCCGGGCAGCATGAAGGTCTCGAGCGTGCTCATGTGGTTGGCTACGAAGACGCAGGGACCTTCCATGGCGTTGATGGCGTCCATGCCAGCAATATGGATGTGGCACCCCAAATTTTCCAATATGTCGGCAACCCACACGCTGGCGTAAACCCAGGCCACGTCGTCGCATTGGCCCCTGGCGGCGCGGCGGCATAGCCAGCCCAGCGGTCCTGTCAGCAGGCGGGCGTAGAAGAGGGGCGAAGGCACAAGCCCGGCCCACAGGCCTTGCCGCGTATCAGGCGTGTCATAGCTGTTGCCGGTAAGAAATTTTTGCTCAAAGGGACCGTGTTCCACATAGGGGTGCATGGTTATTCTTCCTTTCTGATATTGTGGATCTTGCGCCACCACTGGCTGAGGCGGGCTTCCTCGCCATTGTCCCTTGGCTGATAGAAGCGTCTGCCCTGAAGCTCCGGCGGCAGATAGGGCTGTTCCACCCAGGAATCTGGATAATTGTGCGGATATTTGTATTCCCTGCCGTAGCCCCATTCCTTCTGCAAGGGCGTAGAGGGGTTGCGCAGGTGCAGGGGCACCGGTCGTGCGCCGTTGAGCTTGACCTCGCGCTGGGCATTGAGGTAGCCGGCGTAGGCGGAATTGCTTTTGCGGGCCATGGCCAGGTAGGTCACGGTTTCCGCCAAGGGGATGAAGCCTTCGGGCATACCCACGAATTCCACGGCCTGCTGGCAGGCCACGGCCAGGCCCAGGGCGTGAGGATCGGCCAGGCCCACGTCTTCCGAGGCAGAGAGGATGAGTCGCCGGCAAACGAAACGCGGATCCTCGCCGCCTTCCAGCAGGCAGGCCAGCCAGAAAAGGGCGGCGTCCACGTCGCTCCCGCGGATGGACTTGATGAGGGCCGAGGCCAGCTCGTAGTGGCTGTCGCCGTCCTTGTCGTGGCGAACAAGCACTTCGGGCAGGGCCGCCTTGACGTGTTCCAGATCGTGGCTGTCCTGGGGCAGGGCGGCCACGTATTCCACGAGGTTCAGCAGGGTGCGGGCGTCTCCGTGAGCGGCCGTAGCCAGCAAGTCTGCCACGTCGTCGGGCAGTTCGCATCCCACGTCTCTGGCGCCGCGACGGGCCAGCTCTGTCAGTTCACTGCGACCCAGAGGACGCAGCCGCAGCACGTGCAGGCGTGAAAGCAGCTGCCGCGTGACACTGAAGGAGGGGTTTTCGGTGGTCGTAGCGAGCAGGGTCAGGTCGCCCGATTCCACCAGGGGGAGAAAAAAGTCTTGCTGGGCCTTGGAAAAGCGGTGCAGTTCGTCCAGAACCAGAATCTCCATGCCCGAGAGGGAGCGCCTGAGGTGCTGCAAGCCGGCCTCCGGCGCACTGAGGCGAACAAAGGGCCGGCCGGTGTTTCTGGCCAAAAGGAGGGCCAGGGTGGACTTGCCGCAGCCGGGAGGCCCAAAGAGGAGCAGGCTGGGCAGGTGGCTGGAGCGCATGAGGGATTGAAGACGTGCGGCAAGATGTGTTTGCCCCAGAAAATGATCCAGATCGTCGGGGCGCAGGCGTTCTGGAAGGGGGCGTTCTATGGGCACGCTGGTTCCCCGGTGGCGTCGGCCCTGCCGGCCTGTTGGGAGGCCCACCAGTGCAGGCCCAGACAGAGTGTGGCCGCCGTTTCACAGCGCAGCACGCGTGCGCCCAGACTGACGGGGATGAAACCGGCCGCGTTCATGGCCTCTAGCTCTCTCGGTGAAAAACCGCCTTCAGGACCGATGGCATAGACCGTAAGTCCTTCGCGTCCGGCCAGTTCCGGGGTAAGCATGTGCACGCCGTCCTGAAGCTCCCAGGGCAGGATGCGGTGGTCGGCCTCGGCGGCCAGGCGGACAAGCTCGTCCACGCCCCGGTCGAGCACGCGCACTTCGGGCAGCCAGGGGTTGCCGCACTGTTTGGCACCGGCGATCATCTGCCCCTGGCACGTTTCCTGTGCGGCCGGGGACAGTCGGCCCTGGCTGTGGTCCGCCTGCCAGAGCCAAATGGCGTGGGCGCCCAGTTCCACCGCCTTTTCCATGAAAAAACCGCGACGCACGGCCTTGCTGTATGCTAGGGCCATGATCGCTCTGGCCCTGGGCATGGGCGTCCGCGATTCGGAGAGGCGCTGCAGCTGCACGTTTTTCTTGGTGACCGAGAGTATCTCAAATTCCCCGCTGCGTCCCTGACCGTCGAGCAGTCCTACGTGGGCGCCCGCTGGCAGTCGCAGTACACGGGCGAGATGCCGCGCCTCCTGCCCTTCAAGGATTGCCTGATCGCCCCACAGTTCTGGGGCCAGATAAAAAAAGGGCTCACTCATGCCGTTGTGCTTTCCTTGTTGGAACGGGCCTTGCGCACCGCCTTGAATCCGTCCTGGAGGGCGACGAGGCGACCGTAGTTCTTGCGAATTTCATGCCCTGCCCTGGTGAGGCTGTCTTCCGCCGGCTCAATGTAGTGGCGCTGGAGGTAGCGGTCGCGCAGGACTTTTTCCACGCCGTTGATGACGGAGTCTACCAGCGCGGGGAAAAAATTGACGATTTCAAACTTCAGTTCGTTGAGCAGCTCTACGGCCTCGTGCAGCATGGGACCGTAGCCAAGGCGCTGGCCCTTGTAGGTGCGCTGGCACAGATCCTCAAGAATACGCACGCGCCGTGCCTGCTGGATGTAGCTGAAGCGGGTGCAGACCTCCTGGTGCAGCTCGTGCAGGGCCTCGAAGGCGTCGTCGTTTTCCGGCGCGAACAGATACCCTGTGAGTACCTTACTCACGTTGGAGAAAAATTCGTCGCTGTAGCTGATCATGCGTCGCTGGTGTTTGGTCAGCCAGGTGTAGAGAAACTTGAGGCGTTTTTGATGGGTTTCGGTATTCTCCACCAGCTCGGTGCGCTTGTAGATGATGCGCCCCGTGTATTCGCCCCGCACAATGTCGTTGAGGCGCAGAAACATGTTGCTGGTGTCCTTGATGATGTTGAGGCCAGTGAGCGCCTCTCCGGTGAGGGGGTGCAGCACGTCCTGTGACAGGACGGAGAGCGCTCTGTCCTGGCGCACGTTGCTGGGGTTGAAACCGTGCTGGCGATAGCGCACGCGCAGAATGACCACACGGCGCGCCCTGTCCAGAAAGAATCCCTCGCTGTCGATGAGGTGCAGGGCTTCTTCCTGGTCCGGATCTACGGCCACAAGGGCGATTTTTTCCACAGCTGGGTATCGGACGTTTTCCCCTTTGGAGAGGTAGGTTGTGATGGTGCGGTCCGTTTGCCCCAGAACGCGCAGGAGGAAGCGCTCCCCCATCTTGTGCAGCTTGCGTGCGAAAAGGGCGCTGGAGGTACGGCGCTCGGACACGATGGGAAAGCCGTACAGTTCCATGAGGTACTGGTAGACAAACATGCGGTTGCGCTCGTATATCTCGCTGTCGCCGTTGACAAATTTGCCTATGCGTATGCCGAAGCGCTTGAGTTCGCTGTCGATGTCCGAGGGGAAGGAGGCGAAGATGCCCGCCAGGTGAAAGCGGTTGTCCGGTCCCCAGGCGAGCACGTGGGCCCTGTCCATGTTGAGCAGGTACGGCATGAGGGCGGCATAGTTCTCCATCACCACTGTGTCGGTATTGCGAAACTGCTGGCGAAAGACGTCCTGGTGGACGCGTGGCAGTCGTGCGGCCATGGTTTGCAGGTTTTGCTCCATGACACGGTTTTCCAGGGGGCAGTTCGCCCCATCGCCCTCGGAAAAAAGAGGATGGAGTTTGTCAAATTGGAATATCTCGGAGAAATAGTCCAGTTGGCGGGCGAAAGCCACCAGAGAGAAGCCGGGCAGCTCCTTGTACTCAAACATGTCATTGTCGAAGGAGGGCAGAAGCTCGCGGCTTTCTACCAGCGGGTAGTGCCGGGATTCCTGGAAGGGTTTTACAAGGCAAAAGCGTATGTGCACCGCGTCAAGCAGAATCTTGAGCTCAACAAGATCGCCGAGGTCAAGGGGTGCCGCCAGTTTTGCGGCGTCGGTCCAGCGCAGGCCGTTTTTGCTGAAAACCTCCTGCCATTTGATCATCGTGCCTCTCCCGTAGTTCCCCGTATGGTAGCGCATGTCGAAAAAATATTCCAGTGCCGGAAAGAAGTTCGCACGCGATGACGCACGGCATGCAAAAAATATTGCGGCCTCTCGACCCGTCTGATACAAGAGACGGGTTCAGATAATCCGCCACGCAGGGCGGCAGGACCTTTAGCCCACTCGCACCCATGACCGCCAATTCGCTTGAAAAACATATCCTCGGCATTGTCTGCAGCGTGTTCGACGCCTATTCCGTCGTCCTTTTTTTGCCCGATGAGGAGGGCGAGGCCTGCCACATGGCCTCAACCTTCAGCCTTGGCGACAAGGTCCTTCCCGAGGCCTCCATTCTTCCCGGAAAGGGGCTTGTCGGATGGATCATCCGCAACAGGCAGCCGTTGCTGGTGGCCAATTTTGACCAGCGTCAGAGCAGTCTCGGCTATTATGCCGACGGAGAGGAGGCCAACATCAAGGCCTTCATGGGCTGTCCCGTCCCCCTGGGCGGTGCCATCTGCGTGGACAGCAAGCGCCAGTATTCCTTTTCGGACAAGGACCACAAGATTCTGCAGATGTTTGCGGAGCTCGTGTCACGGCAGCAGAGTTCCACTGGTCGGGAGGAGATGGCGGGTGACATCCCCCGCTATTTTGCCGAGCTTGGTGTCATTCAGGAGCTGCGTTTCCGGTACAGGCGCTGGCCCGTTTTCCTGCAAAACTACCTGCGTGTCATGGTGGAGGCCACGGGCTTCGAATATGGCGCTTTCGCTTCCGTAGACAGGCCCGGTGAGACCTATTGCGTCGAGGCGGAAACCACGAAGCTGCTGCTCGGCGGGGAGGAACCGCGTATTCTTCCCATGGGCAACGGCATCACCGGCTGGGTGTTTCGCAATGAACAGCAGGTGGTGGCCGAAGGCGTCGAGGGCGCACCGGCAAC
>JAGAEE010000165.1 GCA_017613295.1 Desulfovibrio sp.
AAAAATCGCCCTGGCTTGGTGGGCGTGTGGCCCAGCTCAACAAATATTTCCCCAAACTCTGTCCGCCCTCCTGCGGCCTGGAAATTCAGTTCCAGCGCATCAGGAAGAATCCCCGCATCAAATTTTTCACCCAGGCCGAAGTGGTTGGCTTTTCCGGTGTGAAGGGCGACTATAACGTGCGCGTGCGCATCCAGCCACGTCACACCCCCCCGCACAATGTGGAGTTCAGCCTTTTGGCCTCGAGCCTTCAGGGGACGGTGGACAACGACTTCGATTTTGGTCTGTCCCAGCGCAAGGCGCTGTACAAGGCCATGCCGTTTGCCTTTCCCAACCGCTATGTGCTGGACACGGACGCGCTTTCCAAGGCGGACGCGGCGCGTGTGGCCGGCAACGACTTTCTTGATGTGAACGAGCAGCCGCGTGAGGTGGATTTCAGCGTGGGTGCCGTTGTGGTAGCCACAGGCTGGAAACCCTATGACGTTACCCGGCTGACCAATCTGGGCGCCGGTACGGTCAAAAACTGCGTGTCCAACATGCAGCTGGAACGTCTGGCCTCGCCCTTTGGCCCCACGGGCGGACGCATCGTCCGTCCCACTGACGGGCGCGCGCCCAATCACGTGGCCTTTGTGCAGTGCGCCGGTTCGCGCGACCAGAACCATTTGAACTACTGTTCCTACATTTGCTGCATGGCCACGCTGAAACAGTGCCTCTACATCGCCGAAAAGAGTCCGGAAACGCAGATTACCGTGTTCTACATTGATCTTCGCGCGCCGGGACGCTATGTGAAGGTGCTGGAAAAGGTTCAGGCCCTGCCCAATGTGCATTTTGTCAAGGGCAAGGTGGCCAATGCCGAACAGGCTCCCGGCGACAGGGTGCGTCTCACGGCGGAGGACGCCGTGCGCGGTGAAAAAATGACGCTGGACTATGACCTTGTGGTGCTGGCAACGGGCATGCAGCCCTCTCTGGCCGGGGAGAATGCCCCCTTGCCCCTGCCTCTGGACGAGGACGGCTTTATTGTCGGGGGAGAGGAAGCGGGAATTTTCGCCGCCGGTTGTGCGCGCATGCCTCTTGACGTGATGCGTTCCGCGCAATCCGGTACAGCCGCCGCCCTGAAGGCGGTACAAACGGTCAAAGGGAGGTAGGCGGCATGGCCGGTAAGATTGGCGTCTATTTTGACCAGCAGAATATCGGCGGCGGACTTGACCTGTCCGCGTTGGCCGAGCAGACCACCAAAAAATGGGGTGATTTCACTCCTGTGGTGAAGATCGTTCCCGTGCTGGCCCGGGCCGTGGACGAGATCAAGGCAGACATCGCTGCCCAACAGCTGGACGGCGTGCTTCTGTGCGGCGCGTCGCCGCGCGTGGATTCAGACCTGTACCGTCTTCCGGTGCAGGTGGAACACGTAAACCTTCGTGAACAGTGCGTGCAGTCGTACAGGAATCCCGACAGGAGCCCAGTAGACACGGCGAACGGGGCTCCGGCACTGCTGACGGCCATGGCCCGTGACTATGTGAATATGGGCGTGGTCAAGCTGCAGAAGAGCAACGTGCCCGATTCCGCCGCCATTACGGGCACGCCCCGTATACTTGTGATCGGTGGCGGCTGGACGGGCCTGACCGCTGCGGCCGAAGCGGCTGCCACGGGTTATGAGGTCGTGCTCGTCGAAAAATCCGACAAACTGGGCGGCGCGGCCAATAACATTCCCATGGGTTCGCCACTGGCGTCACCCTGGACGGACAAGCAGCCTACCAACGTGGCGGAAAAGGTCAGCCGCGTGATGACGGACGGCAAGGTGACCGTGCACCTGAAGTCGCACATGGAAAAGCTGGAAGGACAGCCCGGCGAGTACAAGGCCACCATTGCCACCCCTTCCGGTTCCACGACCGTGGACATCGGCGCCGTGGTGCTGGCCACGGGCTGGGTGCCTTTGGATCAGAAATATCTCGCTTCCATGGGGCTTGGCCAGAGTGAGAAGGTGGTGGACGCCGCCACATTCGGCAAGATGCTCGTGGAGGGCAAGGTTCATGCCCGGCGCATCGCCTTCGTGCTGGACACGACCGTGGCCGAAGAAGCCGTGAAAAAGGCGGCGGAAGAAGCCGCTGCGGCGGCCGCGAAGGCTGAGGAGGCCGAAGCCGAGAGCGCCAAGGAAGACGAGAAGGAAGAGAAGGTCTTCGTCAAGGAGGATCTGGAGAGCTTTCGTCACCTGCAGTATTCCAACGCGGTCAACAGCGTGGGCATGCTGCGCCTGGCCAATACGGTCTGCGAAAACAGCGGCGACGCCTGTCAGGCCTTCATTTTGTACAAGAACATGACGGTGCCGGGCATTCTCGAGCGTTTCTACAAAAAGATGCAGGATCGCCTGGGCGTGATGATGACCAAGGCCGACGTTACGGCCGTGAACGATGCCGGCGACCATATGGTGGTCTCCTGCAAGAACACGCTGCTCGGCATGGACTTTGACCTGGACGTGGATTTGGTGGTGCTGCCCACGGGCCTGGTGCCCACCACGGCCAAGGAAGTGACGGTGGGCTTTGAGTACCGTCAGGGGCCGGACTTCCCGGATTTGCAGCTTTTTGACGGATTTGCGGATTCGAACTACATCTGCTTCCCCTACGAAACGCGCCGTACTGGCGTGTACGCCGCCGGCTGCGTTCGCCAGCCGCTGACCATGGACGCCTGCGAGGAGGACGCCCGTGGGGCCGTGCTCAAGGCGATCCAGTGCATCGAGGCCGCCAGCCACGGCGTGGCGGTTCACCCGCGTTCCGGCGACAATTCGTACCCCGTGTTCAATTTCGTCCGCTGCACGCAGTGCAAGCGCTGCACTGAGGAATGCCCCTTCGGCGCCCTGGACGACGACGAGAAGGGCACGCCCAAACCCAATCCGGCGCGCTGCCGTCGCTGCGGCACCTGTTTCGGTGCCTGCCCCGAGCGCGTCATTTCGTTTGCCAATTACAACATTGACCAGATCGGCTCCATGATCCGCGAGGTGCAGGTGCCCAAGGACTTCAAGTCCGAGGGGCCGCGCATTCTTATTCTGGCCTGCGAGAACGACGCCTATCCCGCGTTGGACATGGCCGGTTCCCGCAACAGGTCCTGGAGCCCGTACTGCCGCATTATTCCCGTGCGCTGCCTGGGTTCGGTCAACGCCATCTGGGTGTCCGACGCCATGAGCAAGGGCTTTGACGGGGTGATGCTGCTTGGCTGCAAATACGGCGATGACTATCAGTGCCACTTTGTGAAGGGT
>JAGAEE010000166.1 GCA_017613295.1 Desulfovibrio sp.
CCTTGGCCTGCCGAGCCACCACACGGCAGCCAGGCCATTGACCTTTCCAAATACGCTTTTTGCCCCCCACGAACTCGCACAGGCACATCACTCTGTCTGCCAGTCGCAACAAGAGGATGGAAAGTCTGGCCGGCACAAAGGCCAGCATGTCGTCGCTACGCGCTCCGGCCCAACCCAGAAAACGCCATTTCTCCGTCACATAGCCCCACATGGAATCCACAGTGCTCACGGCTTTGTAACACCACAAACCTATGGGGCCGCCGATCAGAAGCCAGAAAAAGGGCGCCACGAAGGCATCCGTAAAATTTTCGGAAAGCGTGTCCGCTAGAGTCTTGCGCATGAGCGGACGGTCCATATTAGAAGTTTCACGGCTCACTAACCAGGAAAGGGCCTGACGCGCCTCACCTTCCGCACAGCCTTCCACACGCCGCAAGACCTCTTTCCCTGTGGTGAGGAGGCAGCCCATGGCCAGCCCGGCCCAGGCAAGATAGACGGCCGCAAGTGTTCCGATCACGGGGAGAGAAACGAGACACCACGCCACGCCGCCAACCGATCCCACCAGGATAAGCAGAGATACTGCCCCTGCCAGGCGTCCGCGCCAGGGTCTGTGCTGCGTTATACCACATTCCATGAATCTTCGTGCCGGTCCCTCCAGCATATTCAGCAATCTCCCCACGGCACAGACAGGATGTTGCCAGGGCAATTTCGGATCACCAAAGCGCAAATCCAAAACCAGGGCCAATGGCGCAAGCCACCAGCAATCCCATACAGCAAAAGGCGGGCAAATCATGACCACGTCTCCAAAAGTCCCGAACTGGCCAGTGCCATATAGAGGACAATGCCCGCTGCCGTAGACAGGTTCAGACTGCGCACGCGTCCTGCCAGCATGGGTATGCGCACATGATATGGCGTGAGGCGCAATATTCCCTGCGGCAAACCTCGCGTTTCCGGCCCAAAAACAAGACAATCCTCCGGCTGAAAAGTAAAATTTTGCACACAGGTCTCGGCCCTGTCCTTTTTTGCGGAAGTGCACACCAAACGTGCTCCTTGACGTCCTTCGGCGTCAAAGGAGCTCCAGTCGGGCCATACGTCAAGATGTACGTTAGGCCAATAGTCCAGTCCGGCACGCTTGAGATAGCGGTTTTCCAGCTTAAATCCCAAGGGTTCGATAAGATGCAGCCTCACATCCGTGGCAGCACACAGTCTGGCGATGTTCCCGGTATTTGGAGGGATTTCCGGTTCATAAAGCACAATCTGCATGGCTTTCTCCACGAATTGGGCTGTCAGTCAGCGAGCATAGCGGCAATACCCGGCACAACCTGACAGGTCACGCGAATATCCCTGCTTCCATATCCGTGGTCGTCCAATGTGGCAAAAACATCAGCTTCAGTCACTTCCACATGAGCCTCTGCCACGTTTGCGCCGGTCAGCCGTTCGCGTAAAAGCTGACGGGCACGTTCGCTTGCGGCCTCAACACCAAAATTTTTGTCTATGCGTTCATGCAGATCCAGCATGGGGACATCCAATGAACGCCGTCCCGTATCAACATAAAGTTCCAGCGCATCCGTGGGCAATGTCAAAGCTGCGCCCACGGCGTTGGCCACGTCCGCATGTGCAGGGGTTGTCACCGGCAGCTTTAGAAAACTGGAAAGCCTGTTCGCCACACAGCCAGCGGGACCGCCCACAAGCTTGACGCTTTCTGGCTGTGCCTCACGGACGGCCTTGAGCGCGGCCAAAGTATAGATGGGACGAGCGTTGATGCCAGCTGTCAGCTGACTGACAGCTTCGGCCACCTGAACAAACGCGTTTTCCACTGCCAACCGGGCCAGCGCTTCTGGCTCCATGCCATGTTGTGACGCCAGTGCCGTCATGCCTCGAGTCGATGCCGCAATGTCCCCGGCCGTGGAATCCGTACCGTCTCCAGCGTTGCAGACATTGAAGGCGTCCAGCAAGGTGGCCCGATCCCCTCCAAAAGCCATGGCCGGCCCTTCGCGCAGGGGGCCCACATGAACACACGTCTTGCCGTTGGCCTGCGTTACCTCTAGGCGTGAATCCCCGCCCACACCAATAGAAAGTGAAGCTAGCGAACGCACCAGCGTACGACGTCCCTTGAGACGCATGCCGTCACGATCCACAACCGGAGAACCATTGACAAAAAGGGCAATATCCGTAGTGGTACCTCCCATGTCCAGCAGCAGGCAGCAGCGACGTAGCGCGTCATCGCCGTCATCCAGGGCAAGAACACCCATGACACTGGCCGCAGGACCGGAAAGGATGGATTGCACCGGCTCTTGACGTGAAAGTGACAGCGGCACAGCCCCACCGTCGGCTTTGAGCAGACGCACGGCTGCCTGTATCCCCACATCAGACAAAGCCTGTTCCACCGCATTCAAAAAATCGTTGTGCAGTCGCTCCACGGCGGCGTTGAAAAAGGCCGTTGCCACACGGCGCGGGAAATTGAGACGCCCAGAAAGCCTGTGACCAAGAGTAATTGGCAGATCGCAGACAGCCCGCACGGCTTCTGCCATAGCCTGCTCGTGAGCGGCATTGCGCGGCGAAAATTTGCCCACACAGGCAACCGCAGAAACACCGTCACCACGCCACTGTTCCAAAATCCCGGCAAGCCCCTCCGTACGCAGGGGAACGACCTCCACCCCGCGATGGTCCAGACCACCAGAAAGGAGGCACACATATTCTCCCAGTCTCCAACGTCCCGGATTCAGGCCCGGGCCGGCAGAAAGGATCAGTCCCACGGGATCGACCCGATCCTGCACCAGGGCGTTGACCGCCAATGTCGCCCCCAGGGTCACGCGCGAAATGCGAGACAATATTCCCTTGGGTGCCTCTGCCGCCAGTGCGGCCAGCACCTCACGCACGGAGGCGGTCAGATTTTCATGACGAGTCTTCACCTTGACCGCCGCCAGCAGTCGAGCCCTTGGCAAGGTCTTGCCGGCAGAAATGCCGGAACACTCCAGCAGCACGGCATCCGTGTGTGTGCCTCCCGCGTCAATGCCCAGCACCAGTTGTTCTTCCATGACATACCCCATTGGTTGCAGATACGGCAAGAAACCATCTCTGGTGCCGTTCCCCGTGTCAAGAGCTTTTCTCGGCCAATGGTGTATCTTTGGCAATGAAGACAACAATATATTGACATTATTTTATATTAGACATATAAATAACAATTTGAGGTAAGCCATGCAAGAGTATCGCATCTCACACAATGACCTGCCACCAGAGGGGAAGGTTTTTTTCGTCGTCGAGCCTGCGGTCTGGACGACGCCACTGCGGGAGTTTCACATAGACTGCCGCATTGACGTCCCCCTCAAGGCGCGCATTCATGTTTTTCCGGCTGATAACGGCTGGCTTGTACGTGGCACACTGCAAGGAAGAATCATTGTGCCATGCAGCCGTTGTGCTGAAGATGCCGTTGTGCCTATTGACGCACACTTTGAAAATTTCGAAGCCATATCTGACCAGGACGAAAATGCCTTCCCTCCTGTCGACAATGAAACTGACGCCTGTGTCGTATGGGAGGGCAATGTCCCCATGCTTGATCTGGCCGCTGTCTGCTGGGAAGAATTTGTCCTGGCCCTACCCGTGACACCCCTCTGTCGTGAGGACTGCAAGGGGCTTTGTGCCACATGCGGGGCCAACCTCAATGAAGAATCGTGTACCTGCAAAAATGAGGTTGATGACCCGCGTATGGCAAAGCTTCGTGGTCTCATTGTCCACAACGGCTAGACAATGTCAGGTTTTTTTACTAAGCAATATCACTTGGGATGGGGCAGATAGACCGCATCCATGACATACAGCGTATTCCCTGCCTCATGGTGGGAAAGGAGAAAAAGTATGGCCGTTCAACAAAACAAAAAATCGCATTCCCGCAAAGGCATGCGCCGTTCTCATGACCGAGTGGCCGTGCCTGCGGTCATTTACTGCTCCTGCGGTGAGCCGACGGTTCCACACAGTGTCTGCCCCAACTGTGGGACATACAAAGGTCGTCAGGTGGTCGCCACGGGCGACAGCAGCAATCAGTAGATGAACGAGCGCCCCATCATTGCCGTGGACGCCATGGGCGGGGACTTCGGTCCCTCCGTGATTGTCCCCGGGGCCATTGACGCCGCGAGGCGGTATGATCTGCACGTCCAGCTTGTGGGGGATACCCCCAAGCTGGAGGCCGAGCTGGAGAAGCTTAACCTTGAAGGCGTGCATCATGACGTGGTACAGGCCGATGATGTGGTGCATATGAACGAAAGACCTTCTGATATTCTGCGCCGAAAAAAAAACGCCTCCATCCAGGTCGCCTGCCGTCTGGTCAAGGATGGTGCCGCCGACGCCGTGGTCAGCGCTGGACACTCCGGCGCGTCCGTGGCTTGTGGCATGTTTATCATGGGCCGTTTGCCCGGTGTGGAACGTCCTGCGCTTGCCGCCTTGCTGCCCACAGAAAAAAAACCCGTAGTGGTGCTGGACTGCGGTGCCAACGTGGATTGCCGACCCTACCACATGTTCCAGTTCGGGCTGATGGGCGATGCCTTTGCCCGGGATCTTCTGGGTTATGCCTCTCCCCGCGTGAGCATCTTGAGCATCGGAGAAGAGGAAGGCAAGGGCAACAGCCAAGTAAAAGTAGCTTACGACCTGCTGAAGATGGCTCAAAATCTCAATTTTACAGGCAATGCCGAAGGTCGCGATATTTTTACCGGCAACGTAGATGTGGTTGTGTGCGACGGTTTTGTGGGCAATGTGGTGGTCAAAATGAGTGAAGGTCTTGCCTCTTCACTGGTGCGCATGCTCAAGCGGGTGTTCACGTCTGGTCTGCTTCCCGCTGTGGGGGGTATTCTCGCCAGAAAAGCGTTTCGTCGTTTTGCTGCCACCATTGACTATGCCGAGTATGGCGGTGCCCCCCTGTTGGGGCTTCAGGGCCTGTCCATAGTGTGCCATGGCCGTTCCAGCGCCAAGGCCATGACCAATGCCATAAAGATGTGCGGCGCTTTTGTTCGTAAGGGTACCAATGCCCGCCTGGCAGAAACCATCCTCGCCAATGAGGAGCTCACACGTTTTTCGCGTGCCATTTAACCTCATACATTTTTTATGGTATATCTATGCTGACTTCATCGTGCCACATGCTCTCGCTGCGAGCACATGTGCCGGATACGGTGGTAACCAACGATGACCTGTCCAAAATTGTTGACACCAATGACCAATGGATTGTCAGTCGCACGGGTATACGTCAACGCCACAGGCTGTCTCCGGCAGACAATGCCTCCAGCCTGGGATTTAGGGCTGCCAAAGAAGCTTTAGTCGACGCTGCCGTCACTCCCGGCGAGCTCACCCATGTCATAGCGGCAACGTGCACCCCCGATTTGCTTTCTCCTTCCGTGGCATGCCTGATTGCTGGACAACTTGGTGCGGGGAATGTCATGGCTTTCGATGTCGGTGCGGCTTGCTCCGGTTTTCTGTATGGCCTTTCTCTCTGCCAGGCTTTGCTTCTGCAAAATCCCGAAGCAAAAATCCTTTTTGTCTGCACAGAGGCCCTCACCCGTCGGATTAACTGGTCCGATCGGTCCACCTGCGTTCTTTTTGGAGATGCTGCCACGGCTTGCCTGTTTGCCGCCAGAGCCGAAAAGTCCTTAGCAATTCTTGAAGATGTCCTCTGTGCCAGCGACGGCACCAAACAGCATCTCATCCATGTGGGCGGCGGCACGAGCTGTTCCTACAATCTTGGTGATGCCGTTGACGAGAATTTTTTCATTATCATGCAGGGACGGGAAACCTACAAACACGCTGTGCGCAAGATGGCGCACGTCTGCGAGGAAGTGCTCTCCCGCAATAATTTGACTGTCGAAGACATACAGCTTCTCGTGCCCCATCAGGCCAACATGCGTATCATTGAAGCTGTGGGAGCACGTCTGGACTTGCCTGATGCCAAGGTTTTCACCAATGTGGCAAAATATGGCAACACGTCTTCCGCCTCCATACCATTGGCCCTGGCTGAAGCCGTGGCCGAGGGGCGCATTCAGCCTGGTGACCGTATCCTGACAACGGCTTTTGGAGCCGGATTGACGTGGGGGGCGGCCCTGTTGCGCTTTTGACCGACAGGGCACGAGCGGAAGGGCTGGAGATTGCTTTTTTTTCGTGACACAGATAAAGGCAAAAGCATGAGTACAGAACAACAGACACCCGATCCCGTACAGGCAACGGCCGTTGTCACGGGAGGCTCCCGAGGTATAGGCAGGGCCATAGCCTTAACGCTTGCCCGTGATGGGTTCCAGATTTTTCTTACCTATGCAAGTCGTGCGGAAGCGGCAGACGATGTTGTGGAGCAAATACGTGCGAAGGGAGGTAAGGCGTGGGCCTTTCCTCTCAATGTTGGCGACAGTAAAAATGTGAGCGACTTTTTTGCCAATGTGGTCAAGGGCAGGGTTGATCTTGCCGTGCTAGTAAATAATGCCGGCATCACCAAGGACGGTTTTCTCGTACGTATGAAGGACGAGGACTTTGACAATATCCTCGCCGTCAATCTGCGTGGAGCTTTTGTATGTACACGCGAAGCCGCCAAGATCATGAGCAAAGCACGCAAGGGGCGCATTATCAATATTTCTTCTGTGGTGGGGCAGTCGGGCAATGCTGGGCAGGCCAACTATGCGGCAGCAAAAGCCGGATTGCTGGGGCTTACGAAAGCCTGCGCCAAAGAGTTAGCCGTTCGTCAGATCACGGTCAATGCCGTGGCACCAGGTTTTATTGAAACGGACATGACCGCAGGTCTGACGGAAGAAGTACGCGCCAGCTATGCCGAAAGCATCCCCCTCAAACGCATGGGAACTGCCTTTGATGTGGCCGAGGCTGTAGCCTTTTTTGCTTCAGAGAAGGCAGCCTACATTACTGGCCAGGTTCTGGGGGTCAATGGAGGAATGTACTGCTAGGCCGGGGCATGCGGTCATTTATTTCTGCACAACCGGAAACAACTACGGTATGCATGTTTTGCCTGCACAGCAAAGCTGACGGGCGTTTGCGAATGCTCTCGGTTCTGCCACCTGCCGTCACGGACGAGCCTTTGGCGAAGACGGGGAACAACAATTCATTTCTGGAGGGAACAATGTCTGACGTTGCGGAAAAAGTACAAAAAATCATTGTTGACCAATTGGGTGTGAGTGCTGAAGAAGTGAAGCCTGAAGCCTCATTTGTGGAAGACCTAGGGGCAGATTCTCTTGATCTGACAGAGTTGATCATGGCCATGGAAGAGGAATTCGACATTGAGATCGCCGACGATGACGCCCAAAAAATCCTGAAAGTGAAAGACGCCGTCGCGTACATTGAAAGCAAGAAATAGCCTCGTATTTCGTGGCAATGCAATGCGGGGGGGCCTTGTCCCCCTTGCAGCAAAGGAGCATGCATGACCCGTCCACGCGTAGTCATTACCGGCATTAGCGGCGTCACGCCTCTTGCCAATGACATGGAAACCTCATGGAATAAACTGCTCGCAGGCGAGTCGGGCATTGCGCCCATTACGCTTTTTGACGCATCCGCCTACGATTCCCGAATAGCCGGCGAGGTCAAGGGATTCAATCCTGAAGACTACGTGACGACCAAGCAGGCTCGCCACATGGACCGTTTTACCCAGTTTGCGCTGGCGTCAGCCAAGATGCTTCTGACAGATTCCGGCTATGAAATCACACCGCAAAATGCCTTTGATACAGCTGTTATCCTTGGCATTGGGCTGGGGGGGTTGCATACCCTTGAGACATGGCATGCCAAATTGCTCTCGGCTGGCCCGAAAAAGATTTCTCCCTTCATGATTCCCATGCTTATTTCCAATATGGGACCGGGGCAAATTTCCATTTTTACAGGAGCCAAGGGAGCCAATGTCGTCACAACTTCGGCCTGTGCTTCTGCCATCCATGCGATCGGCACTGCATTCGCCGAGATATTGCTGGGCCGTGCAGTGGCCGTCATTACCGGAGGAGTAGAGGCCACGGTAACACCTTTGGCCGTTGCTGGCTTCACGGCGTTGAAAGCCCTTTCAACCCATTTCAATGACGACCCCACCCACGCCTCACGTCCCTTTGACGCCAAACGCGACGGTTTTGTCATTGGTGAAGGGGCGGGATTGCTGCTGTTGGAAACGTTAGAATCCGCACAGCAACGTAACGCCAGAATCTATGCAGAGATTGTGGGATACGGCGCTTCTGCTGACGCCCATCACATGACAGCACCCAGAGAGGACGGAGAAGGCATGGCCCGCGCCATGCATAATGCCTTGCGTGACGCTGGTGTTGACGCTTCTGCTGTTGGCCATATCAATGCCCACGCCACATCCACGCTGCTCAACGACAGTACGGAAACGACGGCCATCAAGGCCGTTTTCGGTGCCCACGCCAAAAAACTCAAAATATCTGCCACAAAATCCATGACAGGCCATCTTCTTGGCGCCGCTGGCGGCATTGAATCCGTATTCACGGCACTGGCCCTGTATAAGGAAATGCTGCCGGGCACTATCAATTTGACAACTTCCGACCCTGTCTGTGACTTGGATTACCTGGCCGGTGGCTCTGAACATGTTGCCTGCGAATATGCCATGTGCAATTCCTTTGGTTTTGGCGGCACCAATGCCAGCATCATTTTAAAAAAATGGCAGGCGTGAGCGCTTCCTGGCTACTCATTTTGCAATACATTGCCTGCCCGCCGTATGGCGGGCAGTTCCACACAAGGATTCTCACTCATGGACGAAATTCTCCTTCAGGATCCGGAACTGGCACGCGCCATTGCCCTTGAATCAGACCGCCAGATGAGCAAACTGGAGCTCATCGCTTCGGAAAACTTTGTTTCACCTGCTGTACGTCAGGCGCAGGGCAGCGTTCTGACGCACAAATACGCTGAGGGCTATCCTGGCAAGCGTTACTATGGCGGCTGCGAATATGTGGATATGGCCGAAAATCTTGCTCTGGAAAGGGCCAGAAAACTTTTTTCCTGCGACTATGTCAACGTGCAACCTCACTCTGGTTCGCAAGCCAACATGGCCGCATATCTGGCCGTGCTGAAACCTGGTGACACCATCCTTGGCATGAATCTCTCTCATGGTGGCCACCTTACCCACGGCAGCCCTGTCAACTTCTCTGGACGTCTTTTCAATATTGTTTCTTATGGTGTTCAGCGTGAAACAGGCCGCATTGACTATGATGAGGTGGCCGACATTGCACGAAAGCACCATCCCCAGCTTATTGTGGCCGGGGCCAGCGCCTACCCCCGCCGTATTGACTTCGCCCGTTTTCGCCAAATTGCCGACGAGGTAGGTGCCAAACTCATGGTTGATATGGCTCATATAGCCGGTCTTGTGGCCGCCGGCCTGCATGAAAGCCCCATCCACCAGGCGCATATCACCACGACCACCACACACAAGACGCTTCGCGGTCCTCGTGGTGGAATGATCCTGTCAAGCGCCGACTTTGGCAAAGCCTTGAACAGTCAGATTTTTCCCGGCATCCAGGGCGGTCCTCTCATGCACGTTATTGCCGCCAAGGCTGTAGCCCTGGGCGAAGCCTTGAAACCCGCCTTCAAGGACTATCAGCAACGTATCGTCAACAATGCGGCCGTACTCGCCAGTGTCCTCACCGATGCCGGATATGAGCTTGTTTCCGGCGGTACGGACAACCACCTCATGCTGATGGACCTTACCCGTACGGACATTACCGGCAAAGATGCGGAACAGACTCTTGATCAGGCAGGAATCACTGTCAACAAGAACACGGTACCTTTCGAGACACGTTCACCATTTGTGACATCCGGCATTCGGCTGGGTACGGCGGCGCTGACCACACGTGGCATGCGCGAGGATGACATACGCACTGTGGGCGGTTTTATCGTTGACGCCCTGACACGCCATGCCGATGCGTCTGCGCTAGCGAGTATACGCAGCAAGGTTGAAGAATTTGCCAGAGGCTTCCCCCTCTTTACTTGGTAATGATTTGACTGGATACATTATGCGCATGCCCTGGCCGGAATACTTCATGAACATCACCTATCTGGTGAGCGGACGTTCCACATGCCTCCGTCGCAAAGTTGGGGCCGTGGCTGTGAAAGGCAAACGCATTCTGGCTACGGGATATAACGGTGCACCACAGGGCATGCCGCATTGCCTTGATATTGGTTGCCTGCGTCAACAGATGGGCATTCCTTCGGGACAGCGGCACGAGATATGCCGAGGCCTGCATGCAGAACAAAACGTCATTCTCCAGGCGGCTGTTCATGGCATACATATCCAGGGGGCGGAACTCTACTGTACCACTCATCCCTGTGTATTATGTGCCAAAATGCTGATCAATTGTGGCATCAAACACATATATTATGTGGAATACTATCCCGATGAACTGGCAGAAAGCATGCTTCATGAAGCCGGAGTTATAGTGGAACGCCTGAATTTTTCCCCCTTGCTGCCAAAACTTAAGGCGGAGAACTAAACCATGAGTGAGCTTGAATTTGCTCCCTTCATGCGCGAAGCCATCTCTCTTGCCGAAAGAGGACGCTGGCTGGCTTGCCCCAATCCGACTGTTGGCGCCGTTCTTGTGCGCGATCATGAGGTTGTGGCCCGGGGATGGCACCATGCTGCTGGGCAAGCTCACGCAGAGGTGGATTGTCTTAGAGATGCGGCAGCTCGTGGAATTGCGCCATCGGAATGCACATTGGTCGTCACGCTGGAACCCTGCCGCCATGAGGGAAAAACTCCCCCTTGCACAGAGGCCATTCTTCAGGCTGGCATCAGGCGCGTGGTCATGGGTCTTGCGGATCCCAACCCCGTTGCCGCTGGCGGTGCGGCACTATTGCGTGCGGCCGGTGTGGAAGTTATCGAAAATGTGTGTGCGCAGGAATGCCGGGACCTGGTGTCCGACTTTTTGGTGTGGCAGCGTACTGACCGTCCCTACGTCATTCTCAAAATGGCCGCCACTCTCGACGGTCGCATTGCCACGCGCAACGGCTATTCGCAATGGATAAGCTGTGAGGAATCACGCCAGAGAACCCATGCACTGCGTGCCGGTGTCGGACTGTGCGGTGGTGCGGTGCTTGTGGGAGGTGGCACATTCCGTGCAGACAATCCCCGTCTTACAGCACGGCACGTACAGGCTGCGCGTCAACCGCTGGCATGCATCCTCACGTCACGCCTGCCTCAACCCGATGCGGATTTCCATCTGCTTAGGGAACGGGCGCAACAGACAATTTTTATGGGGTCACCAGCCGCAGCAGCCTCTACCACTGCCAAAGCACTGCGCGAATCGGGCGTGCGCGTGCTTGCTCTGGGTCGTGGTACGCAGGGTGGTCCGGATCTTCATGGAATGCTGCACGTCATGCGTGAGGAGCTGCACTGTCCCTATGTGCTGTGTGAAGGCGGCGGACATCTGGCACTGAGTTTACTGGAAAAGGGCTTGGTGGACGACTTTCACCTGCATCTTTCCCCCATGATTCTGGGAGACGCCGAAGCCTTGCCCATCTTCACCGGCCGAGCTCCCCTGAGTCTTGACGAGGCTCTGCACATGCGTGTCTGCCAGACGCAGTGCTGCGGTACGGATGTGCATATTCGTCTAGTTCCGTTGGACGAAGACGTCTAGGAAGGCAACCATGTTCACAGGCATTATTCAAGGACAGGGGGAAGTGCTAGAGACGAACGGGAGCTCAGAACGCCGTTTTACCCTCCACCCACACTTTGATATGCCCAATGTGGTGGACGGGGAGTCCATCGCCGTCAACGGTGCCTGTCTTTCGGTTGAACGCCACAGTTCCACGGAATTCGCTGTTTATGCGTCGGCGGAAACGCTTTCCCGCACAACCCTGATCAACCTCAGAAAAGGCTCAATGGTCAATCTGGAACGTGCCCTGATGATGGGGGACAGACTGGGTGGGCATCTCGTGAGTGGACATGTGGATTGCATGGCCACTGTTCGTGCCCTCCATAGGGTGGGACAATCCGTGAGCTGCCGCCTGTCCTTCCCTCCCGAGTATGGCCCTGAAGTGATTGCCAAGGGATCTGTGTGCCTTGACGGCATCAGCCTTACAGTGAATGTCTGCGGTCCGGATTTTTTGGAAGTCAACATCATCCCCGATACACAAAAACGTACCACAATGAGCCAGTGGCGCCCGGGTTGTCCAGTCAATATGGAGACAGACATCATTGGCAAATATGTTCGCAGCCTGCTTTGTTCGCACTTGCCCGGAAAGGGACAAAAAAGTGAGGGCCATGAAGATGCCCGAAGTGGGCTAAGTCAGGATTTTCTGTTACGCAACGGTTTCATTTGAGCGTCGAATCACTAGCGCCAGATGGCAGTCCCCATAAGGAGTTTCCCCATGAGTACGATGACAAATATCGTTGGCCAGTTGGATGCCAAAGGTCTCAAGGTGGCTATAGTGGCTGCCCGTTTCAACAATTTTATCGTGGATCATCTTATCAGCGGAGCTTTGGATTATCTGGAACGGCACGGGCTTGACCCTGCCGACGTCACGCTGGTACGCATACCCGGGGCCTTTGAACTGCCGTTGGTTTGCCAGAAATTGGCGGCGTCTGCACGATATCATGGCATACTCGCCCTTGGGGCGGTCATCAGGGGGGCGACACCACATTTCGATTACGTTTGTGCCGAAGCCAGCAAGGGTATTGCTCAAGTCATGTTGCATTCCGGCACCCCTATTGGCTTCGGTCTCCTGACATGTGACACCATTGAACAGGCTATTGAAAGGGCAGGTTCAAAAGGTGGCAACAAAGGCGTGGAGGCGGCAAGTGCCATGCTGGAAACCATACGCGTCCTGGAGCAACTGTAACCCATGTCCAAGGACAAAACGGCGACTCGCCACGGTGCCCGCCAGCTGGCCTTTCAAGTGCTGTACGGCCTTTCCTTTTCGCCTGTCGAAAATCTGGACGATCTGAAAGATATCTTTAGTCAATCGCCGGGCCATCCCGATCTGCCAGAAAGTGAAGTCCGCACTAAACCGTCAGGCTTTGCCTGGGAACTCGTGGAAGGAGTGTGGAAAAGCCGCGAGTTACTGGATGACGTTATTGAAAGTCATTCTCATAACTGGCGGATACAGCGTATGGGTCGGGTTGAACTGACCTTGCTGCGACTGGCCGTTTTTGAAATGCTTTTTCGTCCTGATATCCCTCCCAGAGTTGCCATTAATGAAGCACTGGAGTTCAACCGTCAGTTTGGCGAAAACAAAGCGGGAAGTTTTGTCAATGGCATTCTTGACGCTGTAAACAAAGGGCTGGAAACTGGCGAATGTAAACGTCCGGTCGCACTCCCCACACATATAAGCAAGACGAGTGATCTCTCATGACGCAAGAACGATACCATCCGCAAACCATTGAAGAGAAATGGCAAGCCCGCTGGCAGAACGAACACACTTTCGCCTGCACACACGACACAAGCAGGCCCAAATACTATGTCCTAGAAATGTTTCCCTACCCTTCTGGGAATATCCATATGGGGCATGTACGAAACTATGCCATTGGCGACGTTGTTGCTCGCATAAAACGGATGCAAGGGTACAATGTGCTGCATCCCATGGGATGGGATGCTTTTGGTCTGCCAGCAGAAAATGCCGCTATTAAAAACAGTACTCATCCAGCCAGATGGACATATGCCAATATTGACAATATGCGCTCACAGCTCAAGCGTCTGGGGTATTCTTACGATTGGTCACGAGAAATCGCCACGTGTCGTCCCGAATATTACCGCTGGGAACAGCTTTTTTTCCTGCGACTGCTGGAGAAAGGTCTCGTCTACCGTAAGAAGGCGGCGCAGAATTGGTGCCCATCATGTCACACTGTGCTGGCCAATGAGCAGGTAATCGACGGGCAGTGCTGGCGTTGTGACAGCCGTGTGGAACAAAAGGATTTGACGCAGTGGTTTTTGAAAATTACGGCTTATGGTGATGAACTTCTGCAGGATCTGGCGCGTCTTGAAGGCGGCTGGCCCGACCGTGTTTTGGCCATGCAGCGAAACTGGATAGGCAAATCCACAGGAGCCTCCATTACCTTTGACCTGGAAAAATCCGTGCCTGGCATAAACGGATTGACCGTTTTTACCACACGACCAGACACCCTTATGGGAGTCACCTTTGTCACTTTGGCTCCAGAGCACCCCCTGGTAAAACACTTGCTGGAAGGATATGCCAAGGCCGACGAAGTGCGGGCCTTTGTGGAACGCATACGCAATATGGATCGCATTGACCGTCAGTCAGACACGCTGGAAAAGGAGGGTATCTTCACAGGAGCCTATGCCATACACCCCCTCACGGGGAAACGCATACCTCTGTGGCTGGGAAATTTTGTACTGGCCGACTACGGGACGGGCGCTGTCATGGGTGTGCCTGCTCACGACCAACGGGATTATGAATTCGCCCACAAGTACGATTTGCCCATTCGCGTTGTCATTACCCCGGAAAACGAACGTCTTGATGCGGCGACACTCCAGGAAGCGCACACAGGAAAGGGAGTGTTAATCAATTCAGGCGCGTTTGACGGGCTGTTTTGCGACAATGCCAAAAAGGCCATTACCGAAGCCCTTGCGAAACAGGGGAAAGGGCAGAGTACCACACAGTTCCGCCTCCGAGATTGGAATATCTCTCGCCAGCGGTACTGGGGTGCCCCCATTCCCGTTATCTATTGCGAAAAATGCGGACTTGTGCCTGAAGACGAAAATAATCTGCCCGTGCTTCTTCCGATGGATGCCCATGTGCGTGAGGACGGCCGTTCTCCGTTGCCGGAAACAGCAGACTTTGTCTCCTGCACGTGTCCCCGGTGCGGTTCTCCCGCACGACGTGAAACGGACACCATGGACACCTTCGTGGAATCCTCCTGGTATTTCGCACGCTATACGAGCCCCCGCAATGACTCAGCCCCCTTTGACACGGCAGCCCTTCAATACTGGCTGCCCGTTGATCAGTATATCGGCGGAGTGGAACACGCCATCTTGCATTTGCTTTACGCCCGATTTTTTACAAAAGTTCTCCGCGACCTCTCCTTCTATCCTGCCGGACTCGACGAACCCTTCAGTAATCTGCTCACACAGGGTATGGTGCTCAAGGACGGTGGCAAGATGTCCAAGTCCAAAGGCAATATTGTCGCCCCGTCGGAGATGATTGACAAATATGGTGCAGACACTGTGCGCTTGTTTTGTCTGTTTGCCGCTCCCCCAGAACGCGACTTTGACTGGTCTGACTCAGGCATTGAAGGTGCATCGCGTTTTATAGGGAGGGTATGGCGACTCTTCGAGGAGGAAAAGCCATACTGTATGGCACTTAAGGCTTGTCAATCCACTGCGACCGATGCAGAGACGCAGTCCGCCAAGGAGCTTCGTCGCCGTGAGCACCTCACAGTGAAGAAATGCGAAGAAGACATGGCCAACCGTTTTCAGTTCAATACGGCTATTGCGGCCATCATGGAACTGGTCAATGCCATTTACCTCTCACGAGAAAGTCTGCGTGACACCGAAGGTGGACG
>JAGAEE010000167.1 GCA_017613295.1 Desulfovibrio sp.
GATTCCGGCCCACTTCTCATACAGGCCCCTCGTCTGCCATTACTTTGAGATCTGGAACCCCTCCATGAAGGGCGAAGCCATCGGCGTCTGACCAGCAAGGTTGCTCCTGGCCACACCACAGGCGCCATTGCTTATGGCGAAAAATCTAAGCTAACCAGCTGATTTCTTACATAGACAAACCTCAATGCTTCTGTCAAACACGAAATCTCAAACTGCCATGCTCCACCCACAAAGGAGGAAATATCAAAAAGAAGCTCTCGGAGAGATGCCCTCACCATGCGGTCGCCGAACCGCCATGCTTCATGCAAGATGGCGGTTCAGCGACCCCCCAAGTACATGGCGGGGGCGACGGCGGAAGAATTCCCCCCGGAACAGCCTCCCGCCGTCAGCATTGTTGTCCTCAGTTGGACCAAAGCAGCTCTGCGTATCTGGGAAGACTCCAGAAAGCGTCGTCAACCATGCGTTCCAGAACATCGGCATGCTCACGACAGACTTGCATGGCCGGCAAAATACTGTCACGGGCGGCACGTGCCTGGGCAAGTGCCCCTTCCGTGGCGGCCACGGCGGCTACGGCCGATTCCAGCGCTTTCACGCCACCAACAAGAGCTGTCATGTGGGAATGAAGTGCAGAAAACATTTCTTCTTCCGTACCAGTTGCCTCCTCCCCCAGCACTTCACGGGTTTTGAGCAAGGTGTCAGCACTCCTTCGCAATGACTCCTGACTGGCGGGCAATACCGACATACGCACCATATCGGCCATGACACGCCCCTCAATGCACAGGGTTTTGCTGTAGTTTTCCAGCAAAATTTCCTGACGCGACAGCATTTCCCTCTCGGTAAGTATTCCGCAACGCAGAAAGACGTCCATGACCGCCGGTTCACTGTAACGCTCCAGGGCCGCCACGGTATCCTTGTCATTGGGCAATCCTCGCCGCGCCGCCTCCTCCGGCCAGGAATCGGCATACCCGTTGCCGTTGAAAACCACGGGCATATGCTCCCGAAAAAGGCGTGGCAGCAGTTCCTGCAAGGCCGTGTTCAAAAGAGTGCCCGCCGCCGTGGAGGCTTCCAGATCTGTGGCTATGTCATCCAGAGCGCAGGCCACTGCCGCGTTAAGGGCTATGTTTACCGGAGCCACGGATTGCGAGGATCCCACCGCACGAAATTCAAACTTGTTGCCGGTGAAAGCGAATGGACTGGTGCGGTTACGGTCCGACAGGTCCACGGGCAAGGGCGGCAGGGTTGAGACGCCGATTTCCATAACGGGCTTTTTTCCTTCGGCAGCCTGTCCCCCGTTGACAAAGGCGTCCAGAACGCCAGCGAGCTGTTCGCCCAAATAGACAGACAATATGGCCGGTGGAGCCTCATTGGCGCCCAGACGATGGTCATTGCCCGCCCCCACGGTTCCGAGACGCAAGGCCGGGGCGTGTTTGTGCACGGCTCGCAACACCGCCGCCAGAAACACCAGAAACTGGGCGTTGTCCTGCGGTGTACCGCCGGGATTGAGCAGATTGTTGCCTTCAGAATCGCTCAGGGACCAATTGTTGTGCTTGCCACTGCCGTTGACGCCAGCAAAGGGTTTCTCATGCAAAAGGCACACAAAGCCATGACGCGGAGCCAGGTGACGCATCATGTTCATGCAGAGCATATTATGATCGCAGGCAATGTTGGCCTCTTCAAACACGGGAGCCAGTTCAAACTGTCCTGGAGCCACCTCGTTATGCCGCGTCTTGGCCGGGATGCCAAGCTTGAGCAGCTCAATTTCCAGATCCTGCATAAAGCTCATGACACGGCTCGGGATGGCCCCGAAATAATGGTCCTCCATTTCCTGACCTTTGGGCGAAGGGGCACCCAGCAAGGTTCTTCCCGTGAGCAACAGGTCTGGTCTGAGAGCGGCCAGGCGACTGTCCACCAAAAAATATTCCTGTTCCGGTCCCACATTGGGTCTTACAAATTTTGCCTTGGTATTGCCGAACAAACGCAGGATGCGAATGGCCTGCTGTGACAAAGCCGCGATGGAACGCAAAAGAGGAATCTTGCGATCCAATGCCTCACCCGAATAGGAATAGAAATAGGTGGGAATGTGCAGCGTGGCCCCATAGGGCTGTGGAATGATAAAGGCCGGAACGGACGGATCCCAGGCAGTGTAGCCACGCGCCTCAAAGGTGGAACGGATGCCGCCCGAGGGGAAGGAAGAGGCGTCCGGCTCGCCGCTGATAAGCATTTTTCCTGAAAATTCGCTGATGACCTGCCCGTCGCCGGTTGGTGTAAGGAAGGCGTCATGCTTTTCGGCGGTGAGCCCGGTCATGGGATGAAACCAGTGCGTGTAGTGGGTGGCACCGTGTTCCATGGCCCAATCTTTCATAGCACTGGCCACCACATCGGCCATGGCCGGGTCGAGGCGATCGCCATCTCGAATGATGCGCTCCAGCTTTCGATACACCTCCTTGGGCAAGCGCTTGCGCATGGCGGGCAAACCAAAAACATTCTGGCCAAAAATATCCTCTGCGGCCCTGCCCTTTTCGTCTTGACGATCAGGAATGACAGGATTGTCGTTCATAGCCTGCAGCATCGCCTTCATCCGGGGGGAATGCATGAGCATATCTCCTTTGTGTTTTACATCAACTTCATTACTCGTGGTAATGGCCTACAACGCCGCCTCGCCACGCTCACCAGTACGAATGCGGATCGCATCCGCCACTTCACTGACAAATATCTTGCCGTCGCCCACTTGTCCCGTACGGGCCACACTGACCACGGCATTGAGCACATCTTCCAGCTTGGTGTCGGCCAGCACCACTTCAACCTTGACCTTGGGCAGGCAGTCCACGCGCATTGTGCTGCCGCGATAGACTTCGGTATGGCCGTGCTGACGGCCAAATCCCTTGATTTCCGTGTAATTGAGCCCCTGAATGCCAAGATTTGTCAGTGTTGACTTGACCTGCTCGAACATCCCGGGCCGGATGATAATTTCTAGTTTCTTCATGGATCAATCCTCTTCCGTTCGGCCTAGTTCACCGGTTACAGGGAATAGCCGCGTTCGTTATGTTCGCTCAAATCCAGACCGGAAAATTCGGCGTCCGGCAAAACCCGCAATTCCATGACAGCCTTTAGAGCTGCGAGGATGAGACGCGTCACCGTGTAACAATACCCCCAGGTGACCACTATGGAGACGAGCTGTACCCAGGCCTGGTGAGGATTACCGTAAAAAAGGCCATCCACGCCGTTGACAGAAGCACAGGCAAAAAGTCCCGTGGCCAAGGCACCCCATGTACCGCCCAGGCCGTGAATGCCCACGACATCCAGTGCGTCATCGTACCCAAAGCGTCCCTTGAGCAACACGCCCCCATAACAGAGCATGCCCCCGACAAAACCAATAAGCATGGCAGGAATGATTTCCACAAATCCCGCCGCAGGCGTAACGGCCACCAGTCCCGCCAGGGCACCGGACACAGCGCCAAGGGTTGTCGGCTTGCCCGTTCTCCGCCATTCCACCAGCATCCAGCCCAATATGCCGCTGGCTGTGGCCATGTGCGTGGTAACAAGGGCATGCCCGGCCAGGGCACCGGAAGCGAGCGCACTGCCCGCGTTGAAACCAAACCAGCCGAACCAGAGCAGTCCGCCACCCAGCAGAGTCAAGGGCAGATTGTTGGGTGTGGCCGGTGCCCCAAGATCAAGCCTGGGCCCAAGCGCTTGGGCGCATGCCAAGGCCGCCGCACCTGAGGACATGTGCACCACCGCGCCACCAGCAAAATCCAACGCTCCCATCTGCCCCATCCAGCCCCCGCCCCACACCCAGTGGGCCATTGGGCAGTAGACCAAGGCCATCCACACCCCCGAAAAAGTCAGCATGACAGAAAAGCGTATGCGCTCGGCATAGGACCCGGAAATAAGCGCCACCGTCAGTGCGGCGAACATGCACTGGAAAGCCATGAAAACCGTATGCGGGAGATTGGCAGCTGCCGGGGCGACATCTCCGCCCACGCCACGGAGAAAACAGTATGTCAGATCGCCAATAATGCCTCCGTGATCCGGTCCAAAGGCCAACGAATACCCAAAGATGGCCCAAAGCACGGAAATAAGCCCCAGGGACGCATAACTGTGTATGGAAGTGGACAGAATGTTGCGAGCACGAACCAGTCCGCCGTAAAACAAGGCCAGCGCCGGAGTCATCAGAAAAACAAACGTGGCGCAAAGGCAAATGAAACCTGTATCCGCAGCATTCATAAATCAACCGTCCTTTACAGGGCATCCCCTGGAAGATGGAGAAGACATTCTCGCAATCATGCAATTCAACCTTGACAATAATTCTGCCCGGGCAGGCACACCAATGTCAGACCGCCATAGGCAGGATGCGTGCCAACATGCCCACGTGAAGACGATTGAATTTGTATCATACTGTTTTTACAAGAAAAAAATTAATAACAAACTGACGCAGCCACTTCAATGGCAAGACAGGTTATCCTTATTTTTCTACATAAATGTGACAATATGATGAAGCCAATCTGAAAATTACACATAATGGTAATTTTAACAGAAAGGCCATTCAGCGGATACGGTGCTCCTCGCGGAAGCTTTTGTAGCTGATACCGTATTTTTTCATGCGCAGGGCCAAGATTCGCTCTGTCATTCCCAGACTCTCGGCCGACTTGCCCACATGACCGTGGCTGGCTTCCAGCGCCTCAACGATGGCCACTCTTTCCAGTTCATCCATCTGCTCCTGAAGAGTGCCGATGCGCCATTGTCTTGCTGCCACAGTATCCGCTTGCTTTTCACAGGCCCCCTGGATGCCACGCAAAGCCTGTGGCAAATGCTGCGGCAACACGAGACCTTCACGCCCGACGAGAAGCAAAGCCCGTTCCATGACATTTTCCAATTCCCGGATATTGCCGGGCCAGGTATACCGTTGCAGCATTTCCATAACGGCGAGGGACAGGCGTACGACGCCGCGCCCGTTACGTTGGGCGAACCTCGTGGCAAAATGGTGGGCCAGGGGCAGGATATCTTCCTGTCTGAAGCGCAAAGGTGGCATGACTATGGGGAAAACGTTCAGACGGTAAAACAAATCACGGCGAAAGACTCCCGCAGCGACCATGCTTTCCAGATCTCGATTGGTGGCGGTGATGAAACGCGTGTTCACATGAATGGTGCCGACGCCCCCCAGACGCTCAAAGGCACATTCCTGCAAGACTCGCAGGAGCTTCGCCTGTGTCAGCAGGGAGAGTTCGCCAATTTCGTCGAGAAAGAGCGTGCCCCCGTCTGCCTGCTCAAAACGCCCCTTACGCATGGCAGTGGCACCGGTAAACGCGCCCCGCTCATAGCCAAACAGTTCGCTTTCAATAAGATTTTCCGGCAAGGCCGCACAGTTGACAGAGACAAAAGGACCATCGGCATGGTCGCTGGCGGCATGGATGGCACGCGCAGCCAGTTCCTTGCCGGTGCCGGATTCTCCTTGCAGCAAGACCGTGGTGGAAGACGGCGAGACCAAGGCAATCTGTTCATAGACAAGACGCATGGCTTCGCAACTTCCCACAAATCCGCGAGGGCGCGGAGTGTGGGCGCTCTCGTCGTCCATATGTTCCTGTCTTTCCAACGCCACATGGCTCAAAATGGTGGATATGATGGTGAGCAAACGCATTTCTTCGGCCAAAGTGGCCTCGTCCGCCAGCAGCCTGTCCACCGAAATCGCCCCGACGACTTGATCCTGAAGAATGATGGGCACGCAAATGAAGGAAACATCCTCCTTGCCGAGATTACGTGAGCGCGTACGATTCAGAAAACGGGGTTCCTGTGAAACACGAGAAATGAACATGGGCCGGCCGCTCTCTATGACGCGCCCCGTAATCCCTTCTCCGACGGCATAACGGCCACGCCGCGCTTCGGAAGGCTTGAGACCGTAAGCCGCCTCAATACGAATTTCCCCATTTTTGGGCGAGATCAGCGTGACGGCACCGCGCATCATGCAAAGATATTCCGACATGAGCCGCAATGCCTCATGAAGCGTTGCGTCGACGGATTCCGATTTCGTCACCAATTCTGTCAAGGCTGACAGCAGACGCAGCTGATGTTCCACGTTCACAACCATTGTTGATTTCGCATCACGGCACATAGAGCCACATCCTGTCTGGTGTTCGCCAATACTATGCGTTGCAGGCGTCGATCATTTTCCACGCACCACCTGGGCACAAGCCGGCACACAAACCACAGCCTACGCAGGCGGACGCCTGGACGCGATATACGACTATTTCGGTATTTTCTCCAAGCCGTTCTATGGCCTTGCGTGGACAGGACTTAAGACAGAGTTGGCAATCCCGGCAACTTGTATCAGACCATACCGGCATGCGCAGACGGTCTTCGGCGGTGGCAACAAGCCCGACAAGGCGCCCGTCGTCGGACAATACATCGCTGAAGATACCGCCGGACACCCAGGCATCCTGACGAAATGCCGCCATATTCACAACGGGAACGCGCCTACGCTGTTCATAGGGCATGGGTGTGATTTTTCGCCATTGTTGCCAATCTGACAGTTCCGTCCGCAATTCTGGGCGTTCAACGGACTCAAGAAAGTCGACAAGCCCCGTTTTCAGCCAGCTCACGTCCTCATTATTCACGGTGGAAAGACGCACGTCCTCCGGCAGGTTATGTGCGTTCCCCCGAAAATAGACCACCCCGCCCACCATGCCCACACAGGGGCGTTCACCCAATGGGGATTCAGCCGGGTCACAACCCACGCCGCAGACCACGGCACGGCCACCGCCCATGAATTCAAAAGAAAAGTCCCCTACCGTTCGCAACACCCAGAGGGCAGGCTCCTCATACTGCGGGTCATGCTTCATGAGAGATCCCGTACGCGCCCCGGCACGGCCACCGACATGAATAACTCCCGCCGCCGCGCAGTGGGCAGCCGTGTCACCCGCATCACCGCGCACCACCACATGCCCGCCAGAATTGAGCCAGCCGGCGTCCGCCGGTGCCGGCCCTTCCACAAAAACCGTGGTGCCGGGCAGGCACATGGCCCCCACTCGCTGCCCTGGGTTGCGTACATGAAAGGTGATGGGCTTGCCCTCCCGATTCCAAAGCGGACCGCCAATG
This sequence comes from Desulfovibrio sp., assembly GCA_017613295.1. GTDB lineage: Bacteria > Desulfobacterota > Desulfovibrionia > Desulfovibrionales > Desulfovibrionaceae > Desulfovibrio. Next base: position 7,090 of record JAGAEE010000167.1, read on the forward strand.
TCGTGCTGCCCCGAAGCCAGTATGTCAAATTCCGTTTCGCCTCTCAGAATCGCTGCTTCAATGGTTTGCAGCAATTCCTGTGTGGAGACTCGTTTGCGTCCGTTCAGCGTATTCATACGCAACATAATATTTTCCACCATTATGTAATAAAGTGTGCCGCACTAACAGGCATAAGCGACGCCCAGCACCTCGGCCACATCCCTGTCCGTGGCAACGAGGGCATCTGCCCGCCCCACGGGCAGAGAGCTGTTGCCCACCGGGGCCATCAACTTGCGCAATTCAGCGTCAAAAGCCAGTATATAGTCCACAATGGCCTGTGCCCCCCTGTCCACATCCAGTCGCCGCACGAGCCGCATGTCCTGGGTACAGATACCTGCCGGGCAGCGGCCCGTGTTGCAGGCATTGCAACGCCCCTGTTCATTGCCCACACAGCCCAGCAGTTGAATGAGCAATTTCCCCACCATCACACCGTTGGCCCCCAGGCAGATAAGTTTAAAGGCATCGGCTGCCGCATGCCCCGTCTGCCCAACGCCACCGCCGACCCACAGGGGAATCTGCCCCTGCC
>JAGAEE010000168.1 GCA_017613295.1 Desulfovibrio sp.
GGGACCGGCGGGTTTCGGATTTAGTATATGTCTGCTGTGGGCTGGCATGCGATCAGGTCTTCACGTACGTCGATGGTTGAGCAAGCCGTGGGTATTGGTGCTGCTTTGGAGCGTCATTGTCTTGCTCGTTCTGCGAGGTGAGATTCTTACTGGCATTGTGAACCACATCAATGCCTATGTGAAGCATGCTGGCGATGTGGCGAATACGGGCGTAGGGCTTGAACTGGTGTATCCTTCCGTGGCGCAGTCCATTATTGAAGTGCAGGATCTTAGCCTTGCGGGTATCCTTTCATATTTTCACCCGTGGGTGGAGGCGGCCGTATTCGGTATGCTGGGTTTTGTGGTGCTGCTTTTGCTGAGACCAGGAGCGCTTTTTCTTTTGCCGTTGGCAGTGTTGGGCCTTTTGAGTATCAAAATGGGAGGGCGCATGGTGATGTTCGGTGCGCCTGTCATGGCCATAGGGCTTGTTTTGCCCTTATTCTGGTTTGTTCAGCGATTGCTCAGACCGACATGGCGCGGTTTCGTGGCGGGCTTTGTGACTTCGATGCTGGTATTGGCCTTTTTTATAGTGCCTTTTGCGGATTTGATTCCGGCTATGTCGCAAGGTCCGGTGCTCAATCGTCGGCATGCGGAAGCCCTTTTGCGAGCGCGTTCCATGACACCGGAAGATGCCACCATCTGGCTTTGGTGGGATTGGGGCTATGCGGCCCACCATTTTGCCCGGCGCACTGCCATCGCTGACGGAGCACAGCATGCAGGACCTTCCCTTTATCTGCCCGCAGCCGTTTTTGCTACGGATAATGCGCGGTTTGCACGTCAACTCATACGCTATACTGAAAAATGTGGCAGTCCGGGCAGGGTTTTCGCGGGATTGGATGGACAAGCCGCGCAAGCGTTGATGAACAGATTGCGATCTCCCGAGACTCCGCTCATAGAAGGCAGAGGGCGGCAGTACGTGATTGTCAGTTTTGAAATGTTGCGTTTGGGATTTTGGATCAGCAATTATGGCAACTGGAATTTTGTCACGCGCACGGGCGAGGGGGGGGCTCTTTCCATAGTACCACAGGCTTTGGCCTACAAGTTCAATACAGGTGAAGTGCGTTTGGAGGGCAACAGCAGCGCGATTTTTGCTTCATCTATTACCGTGTTTGAAGAAACCGGAGTCACCCGTCGTGATTATATCCGTGAGTGGTTTGACGAGCATCGTAACGCCACGAGAGAAGAGCAGCAGGCGTTTCTTTCCGGGCGTCGCAACATCAATTTTCTTTTCAATCGTGTTACTGACGAGAAGCTGGCTATGGACTCCAGATTGTATACGTCACTGATGGTGCGTCTTTTGGTAGGAGACCCGCAACATCCAGACATTTCGCCCTATTTCAAACTCGTGTATGATAATGTCTTCGCAAGGATATATGAAGTGTTATAGGGCCTTAATGATGATAGGGCGTTCTGTGCAGAATGCATTCGGCCCGGTAGAGCTGCTCCATCAGAAAAACGCGGGCCAGTTCGTGGGGCAAGGTCATGTCAGACAGGCTGATGGACAATTTTGCGCGATGTCGAACACTGGCGTCCAGCCCCCAAGCCCCACCTACGATAAAACAGGGACGACCCCGTTCTTCAGCGTCGGTCTGGCGAAGGAGTTCCGCCAGCTGCAGAGAGGTGAAACGTTGGCCATGTTCGTCCAGCACAAGAGGGACGTCCTGAGGGGTAAGAGCTTCCAGAATCCTTTGGCCTTCAAGATGGATTCGCTGCGCTGGAGGAAGGGCGGCGTCACCGTCACGAACATCGGTCATGTCCAGCCGTCGCCAGTGTGAGAGCCGTCCTGCATAATGAGAAGCGGCCTCTTTCCAAAAGGGAGATTTCAATTTGCCAACACAGAGGCATCGCAAGAGTTTGCTAGCCATGTCTTCCTGTCTTTTTTCTACCCCTGATATCAGCACGTATGGGCTTAGCCTGAACGAGGCCGTTCGTCTGTTGCACTGCGGGGGAATAGTTATTTTTCCTACGGAGACCCTGTATGGTTTGGGTTGCCTTGCTGTCAATGCCGACGCCGTGAAAAGAGTGTACCAGCTAAAACGGCGTCCCGTCCACAAGCCTCTGCCACTTTTGGCCGCTGATGAGAAGCAGGCTGATACCGTGGCGGACCTTTCATTGATGCCACAAAGATTGCGTACTTTTTGGCCAGGGCCGCTCACCGTGTTGTTGCCGGGACGCTCTGTCCTGCCTTCTTTATTGACAGATGAGCGCGGTTTGGTAGCTGTGCGTGTCACTTCCCATCCTTTGGCGATTGCGCTGGCCTCGTTGGCGGGTGGCGTATTAACCGCCAGCAGTGCCAATTTCAGTGGCATGCCGGCCACACATCAACCAGAGACCTTGGACCGGCATTTGCTGACAGATCTGGGGGTAGGCAATGCCGCTTTGAACTCTTTCTCGCTTTTTGGTCAAACATCCGTTCTTTGTGGGCCTCCCTTTCCTGCCGGTGGGAAGCCGTCAACCATAGTGGAGCCCTTGGGCAAAGGAAGCGGCGAGGTTGTTCGTATTGTGCGTGAAGGGGCAATCAAGAGCGATGCTTTGGTAAAAGCCGGTTTTGTCATCTGCTAGCTTTTTCTCCAGAAAGTGCGAACGTACGAACGGTCCTTGCGACGGAGAAAGGACCGGCGTATATAGCCATTTAAGCATTGTTTGCGCTCTTTGCAGGGAGCTTTTGCATGAAAAGTCAAGATATCTGTCCGCATTGTGGCAAACCCTGGTCCCGATATCACAATCCCGCGCCTACTGCGGATGTGGTCATTTACACGCCCGAACTTGGTGTGCTTATTATCCGTCGGGCTAATGAACCGATAGGATACGCCCTGCCGGGTGGCTTTATCGACGAGGGAGAATGTGCCGAAGCAGCCGCAGTGCGTGAGATGCAGGAGGAGACAGGGCTGGATGTGGAATTGACCGGCTTGCTCGGTGTTTACTCCCGTCCTGATCGCGATCCACGCCAGCATACGTTGACGGTGGTCTTCACGGGAAGGCCTAGAAATGCCGAAGCACTGCGCGCCGGTGACGACGCAGCGTATGCCGCCTTCTACTCCTTGAACAATTTGCCTCGACCTCTTGTTTTTGATCACGAGCAGATATTGGCAGACTTTGCGCAAGTTTTGGCAGGCAAGCGTTCTTTGGCCAGAGTTCAGCCGTTGTGGTCCAGGACTTCCATGTGAGCAAACAGAAGGGTGATGCCTTCCGGAGAACAGTTTGATGGGTTACAGTAACCTGCGGGAATGCGTGGATGATCTGGCAGAGCACGGTCAGCTTGTACGAGTAGAGTGCGAGCTCGATGCCCATCTTGAATTGGCAGCCATAGCTCGAAGGGCATTTAGGGTCGGGGCACCGGCATTGCTGTTTACACGCGTGAAGGGATCGCGTTTCCCCATTCTGGTCAATCTTTTCGGAACGCGTGAACGTTTGCATTTCATGTTTCGTGACAGTTTGCCAATTCTGCGCGACGTACTGGCGGCCAGGGGAGATCCGATGTCAACCGTGAAACATCCCTGGAGCTTATGGCGAATTTTGCTTGGCCTGTGGCGTATGTCACCTAAACTGTGCAAGCGTGGAATCGAGCAAATGCCCGTGATGCAATGCCGCTGTTCCCTAGCCGATCTCCCGCGCTTCGTCAGTTGGCCTATGGACGGAGGCCCGTTCATCACTTTGCCATTGGTCTACACTGAAGATCCTGAGCGACCTGGAGTCGGAGCTTCAAATCTCGGAATGTACAGGGTGCAGCTGGCAGGTAACGAGTATGCCGATGATGAGGTCGGACTGCATTACCAGATTCACCGTGGCATCGGCGTGCATCATGCCAAGGCACTGGAGCGGGGGCAAGCCTTGCCTGTTCACGTGTATGTGGGAGGACCACCGGGTCTCACTGTGGCGGCGGTTATGCCTTTGCCAGAAGGACTCTCCGAGTTGCGTTTTGCTGGCATGCTGGATGGGAAGCGTGTCTGTATGAGCCTCACAGCTGGCTTGCCTCTACCTGTGCTGGAACAGGCGGATTTTTGCATTTCCGGATATATTCAGCCGCAATGCAAGCCAGAGGGACCTTTTGGCGATCATATGGGCTATTATAGCCTGAAGCACGACTTTCCCGTTTTGCGTGTGGAATCCGTGTATCATCGGCGCGATGCCATTTGGCCATGTACTTCTGTGGGACGTCCCCCGCAGGAAGACACAATGTTTGGAGAGTTTATCCATGAATTGACGGGTCCTGTGGTGTCACAGGTTTTTCCCGGAGTGCGCGAGTTGCATGCTGTGGATGCGGCTGGGGTTCACCCTCTGTTGTTGGTTGTGGGAAGTGAGAGGTATACACCGTATGAGGATGAGCGTATTCCACGAGAGCTGATAACGGCAGGTTTGCACGTCCTGGGCAATACACAGACAGCTCTGGCTAAGTATGTGTTGCTGGCAGCGCATGAGGATGCTCCTGGCCTGACAGCTCGGGACGTTCCAGGTTTCTTGCGGCATATGCTGGAACGTGTTGATTTTGCGTCAGATCTGCATTTTATTACATGCAGTACAAATGACACGCTGGATTATACCGGATTTGCCTTGAACGCAGGATCCAAGCTTTTGTGGGCCTCAGCCGGGCGCAAACGCCGCGAACTGGGGTTGGAATTGACTGGCACAGCGGCTGATTTGCCACAGTTGCCGCAGGGATTTGCCCCTGTGCGCGTTGCCGGACCTGGACTGCTGGTTATGAAAGCTCCCCCGCATGCTCTGGAGCGTGGACAACAGGATGAGCTTATGGTGACCATGACGCGATCTTTGGCAGGATGGTCCGGTCGGGAGTGTTTCCCTTTGGTGGTAGCCGTGGATGATGCGGATTTTTGCGCCTCAAGCATGGAAAATTTTTTATGGATAACCTTCACGCGGTCGGACCCGGCAACGGATGTGTATGGAGTGATGCCCACAATTCGGGCCAAACACTGGTCGTGTGAAGCCCCGCTGGTTGTGGATGCGCGATTGAAGCCATTTCACGCCCCTCCGCTCGAGGAAGATGAACGCGTCACTCGACGTGTAGAAACCCTGGCTGCTCCAGGCGGTCCGCTGCACGGCATCCTGTGATGATGCCTGAAATTGCGCCTTTGTGTGGCAGTGTCCCCTTGAGGAGATAGTGATGTGAAGATAGCTCTTTTACAGTGTAACAGCGTCAATGGCGATGTTACCGGAAACCTGAGGCGTCTGAGCAATGCAATCAGGCAAGCGGCACAGGTCGGAGTCGATCTGTGTGTCACACCGGAATTGGCGTTGTGTGGTGTGAATCCCGCCAATTTCTTGCAGCTTGACGGATTTGCGGCTGGCTGCTTCAAAGCTCTGGACGTACTGGCGGAGACTTTCAGCGATGGACCGGCACTTTTGGTGGGAGCCCCGGTGCCTAGTGTCTACGCCACAGGACTGATGTCCAACGTGGCGGTCTTAGTGGAAAAAGGAAGTTGGCAGGTCGTTTCACGAAAGGTTTACCGCAATCAGGAAGAGAGTTTAAGAACCTATGAGGGGCAGGATGGGGATGCCCGTTATTTTGACAGGGGGATCTCCTGTGGAATCGTGACATTGAATGGCTGGCGTTTGGGGGTTGTGCTTTGTGAAAGGGCGATGAACGAAGATGGTTCCTTTTGGAATGTGGGGCATGGTGGCGATCACAATGCCCTTATGGAGCTGACACGACGTGGTGTGGACGCCCTGGTACATATGGCGGCATCACCTTTTCGAAAGGGGTCTCAGGAGGCGCGCGAGCGTTTGCTCTCACATGCGGCAGCGCGGCATCATTTACATATTTTTTCGGTGAACCTGGTCGGTGGTAATGACAGCCGCGTCTACAACGGACAAAGTTGTGCCTTTGACTCCACGGGACAGCTGATGGCGCGTGGCAAGGCCTTTGATGAAGACATTCTGGTGGTTAATACTGCTCAGGCGCAGGACGTTACCAGTACAAAGGCATCACTGTGTGCCTGTGATGAAGAGGCGTATTGGGGAGCTCTTGTGCTTGGCACGCGTGACTTTGTTGGCAAATGTGGGGGGCAGAAGGTCATTGTGGCCCTTTCCGGTGGTATGGATTCGGCCATTGTGGCCTGTGTGGCTGTTGAGGCTCTTGGGGCAGAAAACGTGACCGGTGTGCTTATGCCGTCGCCGTACAGCAGTTCAGGTTCACTGACAGACGCGGAACGCCTGGCGAGCAATTTGAATATGACCACACTGACTCTGCCCATAGAAAAACTCATGGATGCCTATGCGACGGCTCTTGCTCCGGGTTTTAAGATGTTTGCCGAACAAGCGGGAGACGTGACTTTTGAGAATGTCCAGTCTCGCATACGCGGTACTTTGATAACAGCGCTGGCCAACAGGGCTGGTGCCATGGTACTTAATACGGGGAATAAGAGCGAATGTGCCGTGGGCTATTGTACCCTGTACGGTGACACAGTGGGAGCTCTGGCCGTCATCGGAGATCTGACCAAGACACAGGTTTATGCCTTGGGTCGCTGGTATAATGCCCGTTGGGGAAATATTCCGGAGGAGATCCTTGCCA
>JAGAEE010000169.1 GCA_017613295.1 Desulfovibrio sp.
CAGCGGGCCATCCCTTCGAGATACCACCCGTTCATAAAGCGCGATTGCCCGTATTGGATGAGGTGGAAATATTCGTGAGCCGGAGTTGGATTCTGTGAAGGATTTGTGTCGGTCGAAATGTGAATTTTGAGCCATTTCCCAAGGAATTGCTGAGAACCGGTAGCCTTGGAAAAGGCACGGCCATGGAGGTCATGCATACTGGATCGCGCGCGCAGAATCACCATCACACCTCTGGTGCCTATATACCGCTTTGACTGCAACGGGTCGGGAAATCCAAGGGAGATGAATGCCTCGCGCGCGGCAACAAGTTGTGTGGCAATATCTTCAACCCTGTCTGGCACAGCGTTGCTGTTGGAATCCACGGTTGAAACGCCGTCAACTCCATCAGTGTAATATACGATGCGGAATTTGCCCTTATCATAGGATTGGAGCGTATTATCCGCTGCCGAGACACCATTGATGAGACAGAGTCCGAGCACTGCCATACCAAACGACAGTATCAAGATATCATGAACGTGATGAGCTCCTGTCCCCATCTTTCAGATACCTCACGCATTTCCACAGTCCTGTGCCGTGTGACGCTTTGACCAGAAGCCTATCTCCGTTACAGAGGCATGATGCAATATTTTTGCAGACTTCTTCCTCGTTTTCAAACCAGCTCCCCTTATACTCTTGCGAAATTTGTTCCCACAAGGGCTTCATCTGCGACCCGCAGAGCAGCACGCGCGAGGGACGCAAGGCAGCCAGACTCTCCGCGATCGCGAGATGGTATTTAGGAGCATCAGGTCCCAGTGCGAGCATATCGCCGAGGAGGACGACGTCGGCATCCGTGCGCGTCAGAGCCATAGCTTCAAGAGCCGCCTTCATGGAGGCGGGGCTGGCATTATAGGATTCGTCTATGACGGTGATGTCTTTCCCGTCAATGGACGCCTGCAGGATGTTGCCCCTCCCCTTGATGGCCTGAAGGAGGCTATGCGGTCCAAATGACTGTCTATGTCAAGGCCCAAGGCCAGCAGCACGGCGATGGCGCCGCAGGCGTTCATGGCCGCATGTTTGCCGAAGGCAGACATAGTTGTTGCACGCTCTTTTCCACCATAGCAAAAACGCATGCCTGCTGCATCGACATGCAGAAGACGCACCATGCTTTTTTCCTGTGTCCCATAGGTTATGATTTGAAGGCTATTCTCCTTGGCCACTTGCATGAAGTATTCATTCCAGGGCATATCGTTGTTGATGACCGCGTAACCGCCCGGCAACACGCCGTTAAGAATGCGGCTTTTCATGCGGGCCACGTTTTCCAGCGTCTTCCACTGGTCGAGATGCGCCTCCGATATCTGGGTGACCATGGCCACATGCGGATTGAGGTACTGGCTTGAAGAGCCCCCGAGCATATCAAAGGAAGGAATGGACATTTCAAGAACGGCATAATCCGCAGTAGCTGGGATGCTGGCAAAGACGCTGGGGACGCCTATCTTGTTGTTGTGGCTGGCATACGTGGCAAAAACTTGCCCCGACGCTTCCAAAACATACCGCAGCAGATCGCAGGTTGTGGTTTTCCCTACGCTCCCTGTCACGCCCACGACCTTGCCCCTGAAGCGCTTGCGGGCCGCAATGCCCACCTCGATAAGGGCCTGCATGCCGTCTTTGACAACAAGCTGGGGAAATGACTCGGGAAGACCCTCCACGGGATGTTCCACGATTGCCCCGGCAAACTTGTTCCAGTTCTGGCTCAGGATAGTGTGCGAGTCCCATGTTCCTTTGGGCTTGATGCGAAGGTGCCTGGCACAATGGGGGGCTGTTGTGGCCACGAAAACGGCCGGAGAAGGAACCAGCGGCAGATAGCCCATGCTGGAAATAACCGCGTTGGCATACCATTGCGGCGGGGGGGCGGTGTGCCACGTGCCGTTTGCCGCTGCGGCAAGCTGTTCAGCGCCCCAACAGTGATCATCTTCGCAGCGCAATGCCTGTTCCGGAAAATCGATGCGGTAATATGGAAAGGCTCTGTAAGGATAATGTGTTGACTCACATCCTTATTCATGGAGTAACAATTTGTAATCATTAAATAAATAGCTAATAGAAATGCTAAAATTATAATTTTTTATTTAGAAAGTAATTTTTTCAAAGAAAAATAACACAAATCGCTTGTAAAATATTCTTGTTTTTACTATAGTATCCTTGTTAGTTAATGAAAATAAGAGGGAGTTGTATGGACAAGATTTCCATAGTCAAGCAGATTTTCGACTCAATGTCTGACAATGACAAATCTGAATTCCTTGAATACTTGAAAGGTAAGCCTGTAAAGTCCTCAAAGCCGTTCTGTGATTTCAAATCGCTCGTTATCAAGCATAAGCCTGCCTTTCTTCCTGACCGACATGCCTGTGCCAATTGCGGCTCAATCCATGTCGTGAAGAATGGGCACAAGGACACAGCCCAGCGTTACCTTTGCAGGGATTGCGGAAGGACTTTCGCCATCACAAATAATACGCTCCTTTACTGCTCAAAAAAGCCTGTCGAGGTATGGGAAAAATACTTCGAGTGCCTGATGAACAAGTTCTCATTGCGGAAATGCGCCGCAATCTGCGGTATAGACCTGTCAACTGCTTTCATCTGGCGGCACAAGATACTGGACGTTCTCCAGAAGATGCAAGATTCCGTCACTATCAATGGAGTAGCAGAGGCTGACGAAACGTTTTTCCATGTCAGCTTCAAGGGAGATTTTAAGAAATCAAATTTTAGTCTGCCCCGCGAGCCGCATAAGAGAGGAACTGACGTGTCCTTGCGGGGCTTGTCTCATGAGCAGGCATGCGTTCCCTGCATCGTAAACCTTGACGGCTTGAGCATAGGGAAAATCAGCAACCTTGGAAAACCAAACTTGAAGGCGCTGTCTCCAATGTTCAAGGACAGGATAGAGAAAGGCTCGATTTTCGTCACCGACGGCTTAAGGAGCTACCACAAGATAGCCCATGACAATGAGCTTACCCATATCCGTATCCAAAAGGGCAAGCATACGAACGGGGCTTTCAATATCCAGACGGTAAACGCCTATCATTCAGAACTGAAAAGGCTTGTTCAACGGATTTTCAAGGGCGTTGCGACGAAGTATCTGAATAACTACGTTGTCTACCACAACTTCGTGAACTTCGCCAAGGGCGAATTCGATGAGAAGATGGGCATATTGAGGGAATTCATCTATACGACAGACACCCACATCAAGAGCAGGGAAATCAGCGACAGGGTTAGGATTCCCGTATTGGGAGAGGTGGCATAAAGCATCATGCTACCTTGCCGCTTATCTCAGCCTTTTATTCGTTCACCTATTTTACCGATTCTGTTAGCATCAATACAAATTCCTTAC
>JAGAEE010000170.1 GCA_017613295.1 Desulfovibrio sp.
GGCAAGGCCGAAGACTACCAGGGCTGGGAGCTGGTGCGTCACCCTGCACCGTACAAGATCGCCGTGCCCACACTGTCCGGCACGGGATCAGAGACATCGCGCACGGGCATCGTTTGCAACGAGGCCAAAAATCTCAAACTGGGCATGAACAGTGACTTTACCATGTTTGACCAGGTGCTGCTCGATCCGGACCTCACCGCCACCGTGCCCCGCGATCAGTATTTTCACACCGGCATTGACACCTACATGCATTGCTTCGAAAGCATCACCGGCTCCTACCGCAACGTGGTTGTGGACGCCCTGGCCCAGAAGGCCATCGACCTCTGCAAGGAGGTTTTTCTCTCGGCAGACATGATGGACGACGCAAACCGCGAAAAACTCATGATTGCCTCCTTCATGGGGGGCATGGCGGCCGGTTTTGTGGGCGTGGTGCACCCGCTTTCGGCTGGCCTGAGCATGGTGCTGCACATGCGGCACGGCGTGGCCAACTGCCATGCCCTGAGCGTGCTGGAAGACATATATCCCGAGCATTACGCGGAATTCATGACCATGATGGATCGCCAGGGAATTTCCCTGCCCAAGGGCATCTGCCAGGGCCTCAGTGACGCGCAGTTTGACGCCCTGTACGAGGCGAGCATCGTTCACGAAAAACCGCTAGCCAACCGTCTTGGCCCGGATTTTCGAAACATTCTCACCAGGGAGAACGTGCGTTCGCGATTCGAGCGCATGTAGCGCAGGTCCGTTGGCCTAGCGCAAGCCCAATGGCACCACCCTCCACCACTGGCGGCGCCACGGCACAAGGAGTCCACATGAAATGCAGAATCAATTTCAGCGGCCGCTCCATTCGTTACACGGACGAGGAGATCGCTGTGGCTGTCGAGGCCATGCGCTCTGCCGACCCCCTGACACAGGGTCGGTACATGACCGCCTTCGAGAATAAGTTCGCCGATTACCAGCGCGTGCCCCGGGGAAGTTGCTTCGTGACCATGAACGGTGTTTCCGCCCTGGAAATGTCCGCACAGCTGTGCCGCTTCAAGCCCGGAGACGAGGTCGTCATGCCCTCGCACACCTTCACCGCCTCGGCCTATCCCTATATCAAGAAAGGTGCCGCCATGGCCTGGGCCGACGTGGACCTGCATACCCGTGTGGTCACTGCAGAAACCATCGCCAGGGCCATCACGCCGCGCACGAAGGCCGTGGTGGTGGTGCATCTTTACGGCTATGTGGCCGACATGCCCGCCATTGCCAAACTGTGCCAAGAGCGCGGGCTCATTCTCATCGAGGACGCGGCCCAGTCCATCGGTTCGGAGCTGAATGGCCAAAAGGCCGGCAGCTTTGGCGATATGGCCATCTTCTCCTTCCATTCGCACAAAAATTTGACCACACTAGGTGAAGGTGGCATGCTTTATGTGAAGGATCCCGCCCTGGCGGCCCTTGTGCCGGCACTGCGTCACAACGGGCATTGCCCCTACGATTTCGAAAGGCTCGACTACTGGAAACCCGCCATGGGTAACGTTGACATGCCCATATTGGAAGGCGAGTTTCTCCAGCCCAACAATTATTGTCTGGGGGAAGTTGAATGCGCCATCGGTGCCAAGCTTCTTGACCGCATTGACCGTATCAACGACGAAAAGCGTGCGCGCGCCCTGGCCTTCATCGACGCTCTGGCCGACTTTCCCGAACTGGAATTCCACCGCGAGGCCACGCGTCGCCACAACTACCATCTGCTGGCGGCCCGCATGACGCAGGGGCCGGAAAAGCGCGACAACTTCATCCGTGCCATGTATGGTATCAAGAGCGTCAAATGTGTGGTGCAGTACATTCCCCTCAACAGGTACGACTATTACCGTCGCCTTGGCATGGACAAAGCCGACTGTCCCAATGCCGACACCTTCTTTGACAGCATGGTTTCCTTCCCCTTCCATCATTGGATGAGCGAGGAAGACCTGCACTACATTATCGACAGTACCCGCGAAATGCTGGCCTACCTGCGTTGATCCTCCGCGTCCGGAGTCGGCATGCAAGAACGCTGCATTGTCATCCCAGCTATCAAGAAAAACGCCGTCATCCCCGACCAGCTCGTTAAAAGGCTGGCCGGGGTGACCCTCATGGACCGAGCCATAAACACGGCACGCAGCGTGCTCCCCGGACAGCACATCGTGGTGCTTACCGACAGCCAGGAGATTTCCCTCATCGCCGAACGGGCCCGCGTGCGCGTGCACTACCGCAAGGAGCTGCGTTTCACCGGTCTGGACATAGTGGCGCAAATGCGCGGCCTGCTGGCCGATCTGGCGCGTGAATACCGGCACTGCCTTATTCTGCGGGCCTCCTGTCCCCTGCTCACCTGGGTGGACGTGGAGGACGCCTGGAAACACTATCGCCATACCCGAGCGGACGGCCTGGTGACCGTGCGCAAGCTGCGCCAGCGCCTCTGGAGCTTGCGCGACGAGGGATATGGCGGCCTGCTTGACCCGGCTGAAGGCAGTCACGTCGGGGAAAAAACTCTGGTCGTGGAAAGTCGCGCCCTGCTCATCGTGCGCCTGGAGCGTCTGGCCGACGCCTCTGCGCCCCTGGCGCACGGTCGTATCGTGCCCTGGTTTCTGGGGGACAGGGCCATGGAGATTTTGGGGTATCAGGATTGGTGGATTTGCGAGCACCTGCTGGCTCAGCGCCATGTGGTCTTTGTGGTGGCCGGCTGGCCTGCCATAGGCATGGGACACGTTTACCGGGCACTCATGCTGGCGCATGAGATCACCAGTCACAAGGTCAGCTTTGTTTGTACCCGGCAAAGCGAGCTCGCCGTGGAACGCCTGGCCGAGAAGGATTATCCCATCCTCCGTCAGGGGGAGGAAGACCTGGCTTCCACCGTGCTGTCGCTGCGGCCGGACCTCGTCGTCAACGACATCCTCAATACCGATGCCCACTATATGAGGGCCCTGACAGGGGCTGGTGTGCGCTGCGTCAACTTTGAAGACGAGGGCGAGGGCGCGGCACAGGCCCGTCTCGTCGTCAACGCTCTCTACGAGTCTGGGGCTTCCACACAACGGGTGCGCTGCGGATCGGACTATTTCTGCCTGCGTGACGAATTTCTCAATGCCATGCGCAATCCCTTCAGACCCGAGTTGAAGACGCTGCTCATCACCTTTGGCGGTACGGACCAGTGGGACTGCTCCCGCCGCGTGTTGAACATCGTGGAACCCCTCTGTCGCGGCGCGGGGATGACCATACGTCTTGTGGCCGGCCCGGGATACGCCCACCGTCAGGAAATGGAAGACCACCTGCGCCGTCTGGACAACCCTCTGGTGCACTTTACCTGGGCCACCAATGTCATGAGCCGTATGATGGAAGGGGCGGATCTGGCCATCTGCTCCGCCGGACGCACCGTCTACGAACTGGCCCACATGCGCATCCCGGCCATGGTGCTGGCCACACACGAACGTGAAGCACGGCACACCTTCGCAAGGCCACGTCACGGTTTTGCCTTTGTGGGCCTCATGAATCGTGTGAGCGACAGCAAAATTCGCAACGTTTTCCTGGCCATGTGCCGCAACGATCGCCGCCGTCGGTTCTGGGAACGGCAGAACAGTCTGGACTTCACCCCCAACAAGGCACGTGTGGTGGGCATGATCCAGGATATCCTACAGGAACAGTAACCAGAAAAGGGTAAATATTTCAAGCCAAGGAGCTTCCCATGCCAGCACACACCAGGGTCGTGGCCATCATTCAGGCACGGCTGGGTTCAAGCCGCTTGCCCATGAAATCCCTGCTCTGCCTGCGCCACGTGGCCCTCATCGACTGGGTGACACAGCGTCTGGCCAGAGCTAGCCGCCTGGACGGCCTGCTCGTGGCCGTACCCGACACGAAACTGGACAGAGTGCTGGCGCAGCATCTGCAACGTCAACAGATCCCCTGCATGGCAGGCCCAGAAAACGACGTGCTGGAACGTTTTCGTTTGGCCGCACGCACGGCCAGGGCCGACCTCGTGGTGCGTGTCTGCGCTGACAATCCGCTTATCTGGGGGCCAGCCGTGGACAGACTTGTGGATTTCTACAGGCAAGGCACGTGGGACTACGCCTACAACCACATTCCCCGCCACAATCTCTGGCCAGACGGGCTCGGAGCGGAAATCTTTTCCCGCGAGATACTGGATCATATGGCCAGCGAGGCCAAAAATCCCTCCCAGCGCGAGCATTGTTGTAACTACATCTGGGACAACAGACAAAGCTACCGCATCGGCACGTTTGATCCTGAAGAACCGTGGCTGCGTCGCCCTGACCTCAAACTTGACGTGGACAGCCCTGAGGATTTTTGCCGCCTTGCCCTCAAACCCCTACGACCTGAAATGGATGCCAGGGAAATCGTTGACGTGTTCAACGGCACTTCGGACGCTTTGGCGTCACCCTCCTGAGAGGCGTTCTGCTCAGCGAAAGTGAGTTTTCCCCTGCACACCTTGTCCGTGTTACGCAAGCGCTCCTCCAGCCAACGTCTTGCGTCTTGAGGCGTGTTCTGTTAAAGATTGAAAGCTTGTTTGCCACACCCCGAACCGTCTGGGGATGGAAACCACTTTTTCCCGTGAGGAATCCAACGATGAAAAAATTTTTTGCCTGTGCCATGCTGGCCGTCATGCTGGCCGCCGTTCCGGCCCTCGCCCAAAAAACCTACGTCAACGGCATTGATCCCAATTATCCCCCGTTCGCCTATGTCGACGAGAAAACAGGGCAGCCTGCGGGATTTGACGTGGACTCCATGAACTGGATCGCTAAAAACATGGGTTTCAAGGTGAAGCACTCCCCCCTGGCGTGGGACGGCATCATTCCGGCCCTGCTGGCCAAACAGATCGACATGGTTGATTCCGGCATGAGCATCACGCCCGAACGGGCCAAAATGGTGCAGTTTTCCAATCCCTACTGGACAGTGTCCCGTGTCTTTGTGGTGACCGCTGACTCAAAACTGACACCCAAGGAAATCCTGAGTTCAAAAATTCAGCTGGGCGTGCAGCGCGGTACTTCGGAAGCCAATGCCATCAAGAAGGAACAGGCAGAAAAGGGCTATCCTTTTGAACTGCGCTTCTATGATTCCGCACCGCTGGCCGTGGAAGATCTGCTCAATGGCCGTATTCAGGCAGCGCTTATGGACGAGCTGCCAGCCGACAACGCCATCAAGACGGGACGCGCCGTCAAAAAGGCCGGCACACACGGTGAGCCCGACAATTTTGGCGTGGCCATGCGTCGGGAAGACACGGAGCTGCACAAGCTTGTCAACGAGGGCTACAAGAAGCTCATGGCAGATCCCTACTGGATGGAACTCCAGAAGAAATATTTGAGCAAGTAACCACGTTCACGACTTGTAAAAACTTTTTTGGCTAAGATGACGGGCGGCCTCAGGGGTCGCCCAAACCATACAAAGACGTTTAACCGTCATGCATTCTCTACAGGTCGTTTACGATGCCCTGCCCTCCATACTTGCGGGCAGCTTGGTGACTGTGAGCAACGTGGCCCTGTCGCTCTTCATGGGCCTGCTGCTAGGGGTGCCCATGGCTGTGTCTCAGGTCTACGGCGGAGCATGGCTCCGACGACTCGTGGCACTGTACGTGTGGTTCTTTAGAGGCGTACCCATACTGGTACTGCTCTTCCTCTGCTACGGACTTTTCATCAGCATGGGGCTGGCCGTAAACCCTTTCTTCATCAGCTGCATCGTGCTGGGCTGCACCAGCACAGCCTATCAGTCACAAATTTTTAGGGGGGCCATCGAGAGCCTGCCCCGAGGGCAACTCAACGCGGCGCGAGCCCTTGGCATGCGCGACAACATGGCCATACGCGCCATCATTCTGCCGCAGGCCCTGCGTCTCTCCCTTCCTGGCTGGGCCAACGAATTTTCTATTCTCCTCAAGGATTCAGCCATCTGTTTCGTGCTTGGTACGCAGGACATCATGGCCCGCACATCTTTCGCAGCGGCCCGCACCCACGAGCATCTGGCCCTGTATGCGGCGGCCGGTGTGCTTTATTTCGTCTTGACACTGGTGGTGCTCAAACTGTTGCGCCGCCTGGAACAAAAAGTTCATGTGCCGGGCTATTCCTCTGGAATCGGCGTGGAAAGCATGGGCATGGGATAATGTCATGGACCAGCATACAGTATTGCGGGTGGAAGGCATCTGCAAAAAACTGGACGGCAAGACCATTCTGGACAATTGCAGCCTGACGGTGAACCGGGGTGAGCTGAAAGTCCTTATCGGGCCATCCGGCGCCGGCAAAAGCACCCTCCTTCAGAGTATCAACTGCCTTATCCCTCCAGATTCCGGCGAAATCTACCTCGAAGGCTGCCAGCTCGACCGCACGGACAAAGTGGCTCTTTGCGCCTTTCGAACACAGGTGGGCATGATTTTTCAGGATTTCAACCTCTTTGACCATTTGACAGCCGAGGCAAACGTGGCCATTGCCTTGCGCAAGGTCCGAGGCATGAAAGCCGACGAGGCCAGAAGCCGTGCGCAGGAAGAACTGGCCCGCGTGGGACTTGCCCGTCGCACTCAGCTTTATCCTGCCCAGCTTTCCGGCGGGCAGAAGCAACGCGTGGCCATCGCACGTGCTCTGGCCATGGATCCCAAAGTCATCCTGCTGGACGAACCCACTTCAGCGCTGGACCCTGAGCTTGTGGGAGAAGTCCTGGCCGTCATTCGCGACCTGGCTAGCGGTGGCATGACCATGGTCATGGCCACACACCAGATGGATTTTGCCAGGGCCCTGGCCACGGAAATACTCTTCATGGAACGCGGGCGCATCATCGAACAGGGCGCACCGAATGTCCTGCTGGCCGAAGGCTCCGGCACGCGCACGCGCGACTTCTGCCAGCGACTTCTGGAAATGGGGGCGTGAAGTGCTGGACACGACCTTCTTCGCCAATGATCTGTTGCCGGCTCTGAACCGGGGTCTGCTGGTTTCGCTCGCGCTCATCATTCCTTCAGCCAGCCTGGGCTTTGTCGGCGGCGTGCTGTTGGGCTGCGCACGCGCCTTCGGCCCACGCTGGCTCAGGCGTCTCGGGGATGCCTATACTGCCATAATACGCGGTGTTCCCCTAGCCGTGCAACTGATGATGATCTACTACGCCTTGCCCAAGTGTGGCATCTTCTTTCCGCCCTTTGGCGCGGCCATGACGAGCTTTGTTCTCTGCACGGCCGCCTATCAGTCAGAGTACGTGCGTGGAGCCCTGCTCTCCATCCGTCAGGGACAGATACGAGCCGCCCAGGCTCTTGGTTTCAGCACGGTGCAGACCATAGCCTGGATTGTCATCCCTCAGGCGGCAAGGCGGGCATTGCCAGGCTGCGGCAACGAAATCGTCTATCTCATCAAATACAGCTCGCTTGCCTACCTTGTGACATGTATGGAACTCATGGGCGAGGGCAAAGTTGTGGCTTCAGACACGTTCCGTTTCACGGAAGTTTTTCTCGCTGTGGGGGCCTATTATTTGGCCATGGTCACTCTTGCCTCATTGCTCTTGCACCGGCTTGAGGAACGTTTTGCCATTCCAGGATTTGGCATGCGCTAGATCCCGATGTGCCACGACGACGAACAGCCACCTCCTGCAACAAGCTATTCCCTTATGAGGTTTTGTTCATGTACGCAGTATTTCTCCGCCTCGCGGTTTTTTGCTTTTTGTCGTTCCTGTTTCTGAGGCCAGCCCCTGCCAGTGCTCTGGAAGAGGGAAAAGGACCATTGCGCGTCGCCCTGCTTCTCGAAACCGCCCTCGGCGATCACGACTGGAATGACGCTCTGGCCCAAGGGCTGGAACAGGCCAGCAGAGAACTGAAGGTGCATGCGGCTGTGCTGCCGGCTCCCCACGGACAGGACACGGCCGCCCTGGAACAGCTCTTTCGTGAGACGGCGCGCGAATATGATCTCGTGCTCGTGGCCTCGGACAGGCTGCACGAAATCTTGCGGGATAACGCCGCAAATTTTCGTCGCACCATGTTCGGCTGTATTGATGCCGGCATAAGGGCACCCAATATCATGTCCGTCACCTTTGCCGACGAACAGGCCGCCTATTTGGCTGGAGCCGCCGCCGCCATGGTGGCAAGGCAGTCAGACTTGCCCGGCATTCGAGGACAGAAAATTCTTGGATGGCTTTCAGGGGAGGACGTGCCCGCCATGCGCTCGCTGCTCAACGGGTTTACCGAAGGCGCACGCCTCATTGATCCGGAGATGCGCGTTATCCACGCCATCAGCGGTTCGTTCGACGATGCGGAGGCGGCCCGTCTCCAGGCCCGCAAGCTGCTTGAACAGGGGGCGGACGTGCTGGTGCTCGCCAGTGGCATGGGCAACGCTCCCGCCCTGGAAGAGGTGCAGGCTTATGGGGCGTACGCTGTGGGGCTCAACGTGGACCACGATCACCAGGCTCCTGGTCGCATCCTGACGTCCATTCTCAAATTTCCGGACAAAGCCGTCTTTGACATTGTGGCCGCCGCCGCCACCGGATCGTTCAGGGGCAAGGAAATTGTCGTGCGTGACCTGAGCAACGGCGGGGTGGACATCACTGACATGCACACCTTCAAGGCTGCTGCCGCAAAGCATGTCCCGGGAAATCTGGACCGTCGCCTGCGCGAGCTGCGTCGTGAAATACTGAACGGCGGTATCCGCCTCAAGTCTTTACGTGCCCGCACTCTTTGCGACTGCCGGTAACGAGAGGTCCACGAAAAATCGAATAGTCAGAGAAATATATTGGCATGATAAGGCACATACCAGCTACCCTAATAACATGGTTCTGCTCTGCGCTGCTCGTCTGTGGTGCCCTGACGCTGGCGGCCTGTGCCTCGCACCACGTACGACGGTTGAACATGAAGGCCGATTTGCTCATCCTGCACGCCAACGACACGCACTCCTATATCGCTGGCATTGATGAAGATGGCTATCCCTGCACAAACGACTCCCTGTGCAAGGGGGGCCTTGCGCGCATGGCAGCCGCTATCAAGGAAGCCAAGGCCCAAGGGGACAACGTGCTGGCCCTGGACGCAGGTGACATGTTCACAGGTACCGTTTTCTACAGCGTCAGCAAATGGCCTCTGCTAGCGAAGGTAAACGAACTCATGCCCTGGGACGCCGCCACGCTGGGCAATCACGAATGGGATGAGGGCTGCACACAGCTCGCCGCCTATCTCGCCGCCAAACGCCCATTCCCCATGCTGGCGGCAAACCTCAAGCCAGAAAAAAACTGTCCGCTGCTTCACAGTGACACGCCTCCCTACACCGTCCGTGAAATCGGCGGACACAAGGTGGGCGTCATCGGCCTCTGCAACGACGAGGTCCTGGGCATTTCCAGTGCCTGCCCCAAAACCAAATTCATCGACAGATTGAACACCGTGCGGACCGTCGTGCGTGAGCTGGAAGACCAGGGCGTCAAGCGCATCGTGCTACTGACGCACATCGGCCTGCCTGCCGACAGACAGTTGGCCCGCAGTGTGGACGGCGTGGATATCATCGTAGGCGGCCATACGCATTCGTATCTCGGCCCCGGATCGAAGGATGGGCCGTACCCCGTGGTGGAAAAATCCCCCTCAGGCCACCCAGTGCTGGTAGTGACGGCCAAATGGGCCACCCAGTACCTCGGTGTTCTGGCATGCAACTTCGACAGGGACGGCCTACTTACGAGCTGGAGCGGCCAGGCCAGGGAACTCGTGCCCTCTGATCCCCGCGACTCGAAATTGTCTGCTATGGTGGCCAAGCATGCCGCAGCACTCAACGTCTATCGCGCCCAGAAGGTGGGACACCTCGATTATGCACCGGGGCCGGACGGCCTTGAGGGATGCCGTGCCCATGAATGCCCGACCGGAGACATAATGACCGACGCCATGCTGAACTATGGGCTGCGCTATGGTGCCCACATGGCCCTGCTCAACAGCGGTGCCGTACGTGCGGCCATTCCCGCCGGTGACATCAGTAGGGGCGACGTTCTCACCGCCTTTCCTTTTGGCACCCGTATACAGGTACGTGAATATACGGGTAAACAGGTATGGGAGGCTCTGGAACACGGTATGGCCGGCGAAGGAGCGAGGGGGCCGCAAACACTCCAGACGGCCGGACTGCGCTATGTGGTAGACACGTCCAGACCCTCTGGCAAGCGCATACTGAAGGCTGAAGCGGTGGACAAGAATGGCTACGCCATGCCCCTGAGGCCACGTGAGTGGTACAGGGTGGTTGTGACGAGCTTTCTCTCTCAAGGCTGGGATTATTTCCACATGCTTACAAAAGGACGCGTGGTGACATCGCCTGAGCCCAAAGACGTGGACGTGCTCTACGATTACCTTGCCGGGCATTCTCCTCTGCCTCCGCCCTTCACCGGACGCATTGTGCGCAAGTGAGCCATCGGCATGGTTGATACTATCGGTCATAGCCGTCTGGATGTGCCCCATGCCACTTCCAGGCAGAGGCAATAATCTCCTCAATGCCCGCGTGCGCCTGCCACCCAAGTACTGACGAGGCACGTGCGGCCGAAGCTACAAGACGAGCGGGATCGCCGACCCGACGCGGACCGACAGACATAGGGATGTTGTGCCCCGTCACCCGCCGGGCCGCCTCCACCATCTGACGGACGGAAAATCCCGTGCCATTGCCCAGATTGCAGACCACGCTGCGACCGCCGTCACGCAAGTAAGCCAGCGCTCGAAGATGCGCGTCAACCAGGTCCATGACATCCAGATAGTCTCGAATACACGTACCGTCCGGAGTAGGATAGTCATCACCAAAAACAGTGATCAGCGGACGCTTTCCCAGTGGGACCTGAAGGATAAGAGGGATGAGGTGGGTTTCCGGCCTGTGATCTTCACCGATGGAACCGTCAGGCCAGGCTCCGGCAACATTGAAATAGCGCAATATCACCGAACGCACGCCGTGAACCTCGCCTACCCAGCGCATCAGACGTTCCATGACGAGCTTGCTCTCGCCGTAGGGATTAGTGGGCTGCAATGCGGCGTCCTCGTCAATGGGGACACGATCCGGCTCTCCATACACGGCGGCTGTGGAGGAAAAGACAATACGGTCCACGCCGTGACGGACCATGGCCTCCAGCAGGGTCATCATCCCGCCAATATTGTTCTGAAAATACTTGAGGGGCCGTTCCATGCTCTCACCCACAAGGGAGCTGGCCGCAAAATGCAGTACGGCGTCAATATCGTGTGCGGAAAAAACGGCGTCCAACAGGGCCGGATCACGCATGTCTCCTTCATGCACGCATACACCGGCTGGTACAGAAGCCCTGTGTCCGGTCAAAAAATTGTCAAGTACCACGGGCGTTTCGCCCTGCGCCAGCAGCGCACGGACATTGTGTGAACCAATGTATCCCGCCCCGCCGCAAACCAGTATGGCCATATTTGACTCCTCGCTTTTTCGCTGCTGTCCGTTTAATCTCCGCTTGCGTGCCAAGACATTTTGGGCATGTGCCACTCACCAGGCATGGGGGCGTCGATGGAAGCTCGATCCCCCAAATACGGATTGAAATAGCCGTACACCAGCCAGGGACAAAGTTTTTTCAGACGTTTCATAAAACGGCTCAATCCCATGGAAGGTTCCATGACCAAACTCTCATTGCCCCGGCCGGCCATACAGCGCAAATACCACTCTGGATCAATATTGAGGTTGCGCCACTGAATCATGCTCACGCCATTTTCGCCCACAAGTCGGGCCAGTGCCTCCAGCTCTTCTTCGGTATCCGTCACGCCGGGAAAGAACAAAAGATTGAGTGATACCCATATGTGACGTTTTCGGGCCTCCTGTATGGACGCCCGAACGTCATCAAGACTGTATGTCGGTCGGTAATACAGTGTGTATAGTGTGTCACGGGCACTATTCAGGCTCACACGCAGACTTGTGAGTCCCACCTCGGCCAGGGTTGCTACCGCCTCCGGCCTTGAGGCATTGGAATTGCAATTCACCGTGCCTGGACCCCCCTCCGCACGAAACAGACGCACACTTTCCACCAGCAGTTCTGGATTCATGAGGGGATCGCCCTCGCAACCTTGGCCAAAAGAGTATATGGGGGTTCTTATTTCACGCGTCGCATGCACGCGCATGACTTCCACAACCTCCTCCGGGGTGGGAGTAAAGGTCAGGCGGCACTGTGGAGTCACTTTCAGGGGCGAATCTTTTTCCTGGGCGGAAATGCAACCCACACATCGCGCATTGCAGGTGCGAGACGTGGGCAACGGGGCTTCATAGCGGCCCAAAGCAAAATTCCGCGCCGCAGGGCAATCATGCCTTGCCACGCAATTTTCCAAAATATGGCGGACAAGCCGGTTGTGAGGATAGGCGCGTCGCAGTTCTCTGGCCCCCCTCTCAATACTACCGTGAGGAACGTGACGAAACTCCTGTCTGGGATCCTTGTCCACACGACGGGCGCAAATATAGAAACGACCTTCCGAAAAACCCACGGCTCCATAAGCAAAAAGCGGTAAAAGGGGAGCGTCCGGAGCGCTTTCATACACAGGGTGTGCCGAAAGCGTATGTCCTGGCGCGGCAAAGGCGGCAACGGCCAGCTGTGCGTCTCCGTCCGGGGCGGACATGTGACCGCTATCCGGATCCAAGCCTAGCGCCTGACGACCTGGCAACAGAAAAAATTCGCTTTCTTTCGGCAAGGGCATGAGTTCGTCTGGTCGTGGCAATCCCCACTGCCCTCCACGACGGCATACCATGAGTAAATGAGGGTCATCATAAATCCGCCCCTGGCAGTTGGCCATAACAAGGTGCGGTTCAAGACGAGGCAAGGCCATAAAAGCTCCTTGCTCTGTGACGTTCAAATGTGTATGCTTTTTTGTTCCGGAGGCTCGTCATGTTTTCCTACATGTTGTTTCTTTTTTTTGGATTTCTTGGCATCCTGGCCATGCTCTGGCACATATTTCGCTCACAGGACAGAGCCTTTCGTCTGCTGCAGGAGGAACACGCCCGGATACGCGTCCTGCTGCGGGCCCTGGAATCCCGGCTTGACGCTGTTGAGTTGCCCGAAACGGCAAGTACCTCAACAGCGGATGAAGTCGACACCACAGTCAGCAAAGCTTCCCGGAGCGCCACACGGCTGGTGCCACGCCCTTCCAGTAATCCCTCAGAAGACGACCTGCTGCGTCTGAGCTTTGATCCGCCTGCCACAGAGAAACCTGCCGTGGATCCCGCACTGGATCTGCACTTCGACCCTGCCACAGTACAGGAGCAGCCAGAAACGTCGCGCTAACATTCCTGGCAAGCTCCCTTTTCTAGACTACTGCCGCATCATCCATACGTCCAGATAAAAGTATGGGAATCGCTCTAGTAGCCCTTCTCTATGTCGGGTCACAAACGCCATGCAATATGGGGGCTTCACAAAAATAAGTGGATAGCACGATGCTTTTTCCTCTGACCAAGGCAGAAGAAGCATGACGATTTCTTTGGGCGAAGTGACAAAACGTACAAAGATTCTGACAAGGATGGGTAAGTTCATAAAGCTTGAACAAATGCGGCCTGAGGAGGATTACTTGAGGAAGGGGAGTGAGGAGTTCTGTAATGATGCCGTTGAAAGCTTTATTGCTGTGGCGGCTGTTGCTGTCGTTAAACTATTGACAGCTTTCGTCGTGAAATCAAATAGTTGCTATGATTCAAAGCCTAGATTAAGGGAACTTTATGTAGCGGAATCAGATATCCCCGTTCACGCTGGAGCCACAATCAAAAAGGGCATCCCTATAATGGAATGCCCTGTCTGATATCGTTTCGTGACCCACGATCACGATTTGTCAGATTAATTGCTCTCGCTTTCTTCCTGCGCCTGTTTCAGCAGATCACCGAGATTTTGTCCCGCGTCCTGCGGTCCGGCATGAAACTCTTTGGGCTTGCGTTCTTCTTCATCCTTGATCTGCTTGATGGAGAGTCCCAGGCGGCGTTCCTCGGCGCTGACATGGATGACCTTAGCCTGGATTTCCTGTCCTTCCTTGTACATTTCGCCAGGAGTTTTGACCTTCTTGCTGGAAAGTTCGGACACATGCACCAAGCCTTCAATGCCTTCTTCCACTTCAACAAAGAGGCCGAAGTCCGTGATATTGGTTATTATCCCCTTGACCGTACAGCCCACAGGGTAGGTGGTGGGCACATGGCCCCAGGGATCATCCACCAGCTGCTTGATGCCAAGAGTGAACTTCTCGCTCTCTTGATCCACGGTGAGCACCTTGGCCTGCACGGTGTCGCCCACCTTGTACAGTTCGTTGGGATGGCGAACCTTCTTGGTCCACGAGATGTCAGAGACATGGATAAGGCCGTCGATACCGTCCTCAATGCCGATGAACATGCCGAATTCGGTGATGTTTTTGATAACGCCCTCAAGAATGGTGCCTTCAGGATATCTTTCTGCCACCAGTTCCCAGGGATTGGGGCGCACCTGCTTCATGCCCAAGCTGATACGCTTTTTCTCGCCGTCAACGCCCAGGATGATAACCTCCACCTCGTCGCCGGTGTGCACCATTTGGGAGGGATGGCGCAGCTTGCGCGTCCACGACATCTCCGAAATATGCACCAGGCCTTCAACCCCTGGCTCTAGCTCCACAAAGGCGCCATAGTCCACCAGATTGGTGACCTTTCCGGTACACTTTGTCCCCTCGGGGAATCTGGCAGAAATATCCTGCCACGGATCAGGTACGAGCTGTTTCAGTCCCAGGGAAACCTTGTTGTTTTCACGGTCGAAGGAGAGCACCTTGAGGCTCAACTCCTGGCCAATTTGAATCATTTCCTTGGGGTGACGTATGCGCTTCCAGCTCATGTCAGTAATGTGCAGCAGGCCGTCTAGGCCGCCCAGGTCCACAAACACACCGTATTCGGTAATGTTTTTAGCCTTGCCTGTGACGATTTGCCCTTCCTCAAGGGTACGAAGCAATTCCTGACGCTTGGAATCGCGTTCTTCCTCCAGCAGCACACGACGAGACACGATGACATTGCTGCGTCGGCGATTGATCTTGAGAACACGAAATTCGAACTCTTGGTTGACCAGAGCATCCATGTCAGGCACTGGACGCAGATCCACGTGGGAACCGGGCAAGAAGGCCTCCACCCCATTGATATCCACAGTGTAGCCGCCCTTGATACGGCGCATGATGTGGCCCTTGACGACCCTGTTGTTCTCCTGCACGTCCTCAAGCTGATCGAAGACCTGCATGCGTTTGGCCTTTTCAAACGAAAGGGCAATGGTGCCGTCATTCTCGTTTTTGCGAACGACATAGACGTCCACCTTGTCGCCTACCTTGACGCAGATATTGCCAGCGGCGTCACGAAATTCGGCCGTGGGGATTTG
The DNA here is from genome assembly GCA_017613295.1 of Desulfovibrio sp. Lineage (GTDB taxonomy): Bacteria > Desulfobacterota > Desulfovibrionia > Desulfovibrionales > Desulfovibrionaceae > Desulfovibrio. The sequence continues at coordinate 15,283 of JAGAEE010000170.1, forward strand.
CCCCTCGGACTTAAAGTTCACGTCCACCAGCACATTGTCGTCATCCACGCGGACGATTTCGCCCTTGGTGATGGATCCTTCCTCAAGGTCGCCAAAGTCGGGATTGAGATAATTTTCTAGAGCACTCTCGAAATTCATTTCATTGTCGTGCCCGGTTTCCAAACCTGCCATATGTCCAGCCTCCAAACATGATTTCCTCTCCTACAGGAGGGGCTGTATTCCTAGCAGTATTTGAAGAAAAGGACAAGGAGAAATACACGTTAAACGGCCATGATTGCGGATAAACGACACATTGCCTCCAACGGAGCTTTCGCTTGACATTTTGCCGGTAACGCTGTTTTCTCGCTTTCGGAAAGAGGCGGGGAACTCCGTGAGAATCGGAGACAGTCGCGCTGCGGTATGAGGGGACAAGGTTTCAGCGTTTCACCATTTTTCATATTTTGCGGTGAACGATCACGCCAGCCGTCAACACGGTGAAGGCGAAACCAAGGCGGGGGGTACCCCCCACAACCCTCAAGTCCGAATACCTGCCGTTCCAGTCATACCAACCCTGTCAACGCGTCATTGAGGAGGTTGCCATGCCACGTTCACGCGTTCTTTCGTGTCTTTTGATTTCGATCCTGTTCTGCATGGGGCTCAACGCCTGCGCCCATCGAACCGCCACCACGTCCGAGGCACCGCATGAGGGCGTTCTGCTCGTCGCCTTTGGCACCAGCGTGCCAGAGGCCATGGAATCCATGCACGACGTGGACGCAGCCTTTAAGGCGGCCTTCCCCAATCAGCCCGTGGTCTGGGCTTACACCTCGCAAATCATTCGTAAGAAACTTGCCGCCGAAGGACGCCCGGTGGGGGGCATCAGCGACGGCCTGACCAAATTGGCTGACAAGGGGGTTCGCGTTGTTCGTGTGCAATCCCTGCACGTTATGGCCGGAGAGGAATTTTCTGCTTTGGAGCGCGCCTTGCTGCTGGATGTCAAACAGCATCCTCAACGTTTTGACGCCGTCTTCCTTGGGCGACCCATGTTGGAATCCCGCGAGGACGCCAAGGCTTTGGCCACGGCCGTCCTGGAAGATACCAAGAAGTTGCGGCCCAAGGGTGAGGCGCTTGTTCTCATGGGGCATGGACAGGAACAGGGCCGTGCTGGCTTGACGTTTGAAGGGGCGAGGACGGTTTTCCATGACGCGGACCGCAAAGTTTTCATGGCAACAGTGGAAGGAGCGCACGGTTTTGATGAGCTTCTCACCGAACTCAAAGCCGCCAAAATCAAGAAGGCCATACTGGAACCCATGATGCTCGTGGCTGGCGACCACGCCCGCAACGACCTGGCCGGTGATGAGGACGATTCCTGGGCGTCGCAGCTTTCCAAGGCAGGGATCAAGACGGAGGCTCATCTCAAAGGGCTTGGACAAATTGCC
>JAGAEE010000171.1 GCA_017613295.1 Desulfovibrio sp.
AGGCATTTTTTGGCATCAGCCAAAGGAAACACGCCTTTTTTAATAGACCTTTCAAGGTGCTTTGTGTAAACTTTCTCAAGCCTTTTTTTCAATATTTCGCGGAGCGGCAGTTCCGCTGTGCCGTTGACCCGCCCAGTACGGGCCGGAAACACGTGACGGCAGCCCTGTATCGGTTTCGGCAAAACATTGTGCGTCCGGTGGACGCCGAGGAGGAACCATATGGCTCACATGAAAACCATGGACGGCAACAACGCCACTGCGTACATTGCCTATGCCCTGTCGGAGACGGCGGCCATCTACCCCATCACGCCTTCGTCCGTCATGGGCGAAGTCATGGACGAGATGGCGGCAAAGGGCGCAAAAAACCTGTTCGGACAGAAAGTGACCGTTCGCGAGATGCAATCGGAGGCCGGTGCGGCCGGTGCGGTTCACGGCATGCTTTCCGGAGGGTCGCTTACGTCCACCTACACGGCGTCCCAGGGACTTTTGCTGATGATCCCCAACATGTACAAAATCGCCGGTGAACTTTTACCCGGCGTGTTCCATGTTTCGGCACGTGCCCTGGCCTCACACGCCCTCTCCATTTTTGGTGATCATCAGGACGTCATGGCCGCCCGCCAGACGGGCTTCTGTTTTCTGGCATCCTCGTCCGTGCAGGAATGCATGGATCTGGCCCTGGTAGCGCACCTTTCCGCCATTGATGCCAGTTTGCCCTTCTGTCATTTCTTCGACGGCTTCCGTACCTCCCACGAAGTGCAAAAAATCGAAGTCATTGACTACGAAGACATCCGCAAGCTGGTTAACTGGGACAAGGTGGCAGAATTCCGTGCGTCCTGCATGAATCCCGAACATCCGCACATCCGCGGCACAGCGCAGAACCCCGACATTTACTTCCAGGCACGCGAAGCCTCCAACGTCTATTATGACGCCGTGCCCGGCATCGTCCTGGAAAACATGAAGAAAGTGGCGTCCATCACGGGCCGCAAGCACCGTCTCTTCGACTATGTGGGCGATCCGGAGGCCGACCGTGTCATCATTTCCATGGGTTCGTCCTGTGAGGTCATTGAAGAGACAGTCAACTATCTCAATGATCAGGGGCAGCATGTGGGTCTGGTGAAAGTTCATCTGTACCGCCCCTTCTCGGCCGAACATCTGCTGCAGGCCGTGCCCGCCAGTGCCTCCTGCATCACTGTGCTAGACCGCACAAAGGAATGTGGTGCCCTTGGCGAACCCCTGTATCAGGACGTCTGTACGGCCTTCTCAGAAAAGGGCATGGCTCCCCAGTTGGTGGCCGGCCGCTATGGTCTGGGTTCCAAGGACTTCACGCCCGGCATGGCCAAGGCCGTGTACGACAACATGCAGGGCATGATACCCAAGAACCACTTCACCGTGGGTATCAATGACGACGTGACCAACCTGTCCCTCGACGTGGATGAGGAAATAGACACCGTACCCGCCGGGACCGTTCAGTGCAAGTTCTTCGGCCTCGGTGCTGACGGCACTGTGGGCGCCAACAAGCAGGCCGTCAAAATCATCGGTGACAACACCGATATGTACGCTCAGGCCTACTTCGCCTATGACTCCAAGAAATCTGGCGGCTTCACCGTATCGCATCTGCGCTTCGGCAAGCAGCCCATCACGTCTTCATACCTCATCACTCAGGCCGACTATGTAGCCTGCCACAAGGCCGCGTATGTGACCATGTACGACGTGCTGGAAGGCATCAAGACCGGCGGAACCTTCGTGCTCAACTCCGGGTGGAGTCTGGCAGACATGGAAAAGCACCTGCCCGCCGAAATGAAGCGAACCATTGCCCGCAAAAAGCTGAAGTTCTATAATATTGACGCAGTGAAGGTGGCACAGGAAGTGGGGCTTGGCGGACGCATCAACATGATCATGCAGACCGCCTTCTTCAAACTTGCCAACGTGCTTGACTTTGACAAGGCCGTGGCTCTGCTCAAGGAATCCATCAAAAAGACCTACGGGGCCAAGGGCGACAAGATCGTCAACATGAATATTGCCGCCGTAGACAAGGGTTCTGACGCTCTTGAGGAAGTCAAGTACCCGGCTTCCTGGGCTGACACCACCGAAGGTGCCGTTGTCTGCCACTGCGATGATGACGAATATATTGCCGGTGTGGTACGGCCCATACTGGCCCAGCGTGGTGATAAGCTGCCCGTTTCGGCCATGGATCCTGCCGGCTTTATGCCTCTTGGAACGGCCGCTTGCGAGAAGCGCGGCGTGGCCATCAACATTCCCGAATGGCAGATGGAGAACTGCATCCAGTGCTGCCAGTGTTCCTTTGTATGCCCGCATGCCGCTATTCGTCCGGTGGTGGCCAGCACGGACGAGCTGGAAGGTGCGCCCTCCAGCTTTGTGACCAAGGACGCCATGGGCAAGGAGCTCAAGGGCATGAAATTCCGCATCCAAGTTTATCCTGAAGACTGCCTGGGTTGCGGTTCCTGCGCCGAAGTGTGTCCTGCCAAGGTCAAGGCCCTTGTTATGAAGCCTTTGGAAACCCAGATGGACGACCAGAAGGCCAATCTTGCCTTTGCCGAGGCCAATGTGGAACTCAAGGACAATCTGCTGGCACGCGACACCGTCAAGGGTTCACAGCTGCAGCAACCCCTCCACGAGTTCTCCGGCGCCTGCGCCGGTTGCGGCGAAACGCCCTATGTCAAGGTACTCACGCAGCTGTTTGGCGAGCGCATGATCATTGCCAACGCCACGGGCTGTTCCTCCATCTGGGGGGCCTCATCGCCCACCACACCGTACTGCACAAACAAGGATGGGTACGGTCCGGCATGGGGTAACTCCCTGTTTGAAGACGCCGCCGAATACGGTTGCGGTCTGGGACTGGCTTACAAACAGCGCCGCGAAGGTCTGGAACTGAAGGTACGCGAGGCTCTGGCCGACGATAAGGCCCCCGCCGCCCTGAAGGAGGCTCTGCAGGGATGGCTGGACAATATGAACGACGCCGAGGGGTCGCGCAAGTTCGGACAGGAGGTCCTCGCCAACCTGCAAACCTATGACAGCCCTCTGGCTCAGGATTTGTATGATATGGATGACCTCTTCACCAAGAAGAGCGTCTGGATCTTCGGCGGCGACGGATGGGGCTATGACATTGGCTACGGTGGATTGGATCACGTGCTAGCCAGCGGTGACGATATCAACGTGCTGTTGCTCGACACGGAGGTTTACTCAAACACCGGCGGCCAGTCCTCCAAGGCCACCCCGCTGGGTGCCGTGGCGCAATTTGCCGCTGCCGGCAAGCGCACCGGCAAAAAGGATCTTGGTCGCATGGCCATGACTTACGGCTATGTCTACGTGGCCTCCATTGCCATGGGCGCTGACAAACAACAGGTGCTTAAGGCCTTCCGCGAAGCCGAGGCCTACAAGGGCCCCTCGCTGATCATGGCTTACGCTCCCTGCATCAACCAGGGGCTGCGCAAGGGCATGGGCAAGAGCATGGAGGAGGCGAAGCTGGCCGTACAATGCGGATACTGGCCCCTGTATCGTTTCAATCCCGAGCTGGCTAAGGAGAAAAAGAATCCCTTCCAGCTGGACAGCAAGGCTCCGTCCGGTGACATTCACGAGTTCCTCTCTGGAGAGAATCGCTATGCCTCACTGGCCAAGAAGGCACCAGAGCTGTCCAAGCAACTGCGTGAGGAACTGGCGGCATCCTATGCGGAACGCTACGCCATGCTGAAGCAACTGTCCGAGCTTCCCTATCCCGAAGCCGAGACCACCAAGGAATAAAATAACCGTTAACATCGCGCCCTTGTCCCCCTTGGGGAGGCAAGGGCGCGAGTCGTTCATCTTCAAAGGCGGCGCGAAGAGACGAACACCTGTTCGTCACCCCCAAACGCCGCAGGCAAGATTCGCAAGGCTCCATCAGGAGCCTTAGCGCATATTTCCATGATTTGGCAGTCCGGACGCGGGATGTCCGCGTCACGTTTGCACTTTCGCCACAGCCTGTCGGCACAAGCAGGGGAGGTAGTATGCACCACGGCCTTTACATCACAGCCGCTGGTCCCATGACGGGGAAAAGCGCCATTGCCCTGGGCACAATGCAGTTGCTCAGCCGTCGAACCCGCAAGGTG
>JAGAEE010000172.1 GCA_017613295.1 Desulfovibrio sp.
TCCCTCGTTCTCGCTGGCGCGTTGTTACTGGCCGCCTCCAGCGCCATGGCCGCAGATGCCAAACGGCTGACATTTGCTACAGGCGGCACTTCGGGTGTCTACTTTCCTTTGGGAGGTGCCATTGCCCAAGTGATAACTGCCAAAAGCAACGGCATGCTCTCCCTCACGGCACAGGCCACCGGGGCTTCTGGAGAGAATATGCGTCTTGTGCAAGCAGGGGATGTCGATATTGCCATCGTACAAAACGATGTGGCTGACGCCGCTTACAAAGGCAACGCTCCTTTCCGTGAAACGTTGACAAACGTCCGCGCCATCGCACGCCTGTATCCGGAATATTTGCACGTGGTTGCCAGTAAGGGAAGCGGTGTTCAGGCTATGGAAGATTTCAAGGGCAAAAAGGTCTCCGTAGGTGCACGCGGAAGTGGCAATGAAGTGAATTGCCGACAAATTTTCGGAGCTTTCGGACTGGATTACAAAAATGTGCAACCCATCTTCCTTCCGTATGGGGAAACGGCTGACCAGTTCAAAGATCGGCAGCTCGACGGCTTTGTCTTCACCATCGGCACCCCGAATCCCGCCATTCAGGACATCACCACAGCACAGGAAGTCGTCTTCGTTCCTCTGCAGGGTGACAAGGTCAATGAAGTCATAAAAAAATTCCCCTACCTTGTTGCAGATGCCATTCCCGCAGGGACCTACAAAGGTCAGACAGCACCGGTACCCACTTTGTCCGTGCAGGCCATACTTGTGGTGAAAAAGGACTTGCCTGACGATGTGGTATACCTGCTGACCAAAAGCCTTTTTGAAAACCTGCCGGACGTTGCCAAGGCGCACAACAAGGCAGCTGAAATTTCACTGGAGCATGCCGCTGACGGTGTGACCATCCCCTTCCATCCAGGTGCGGTAAAATATTTTGTCGAAAAGGGTGTTCTCAAGAAGTAAAACATACTGCTTTCTGCGGCCGCCACTGTCGGGCAAGGAACACATCTCGATGGTGGCGGCAAAACTTATCCCTTAATATTGGTATCAGGGTCACAGTCTTTTTTTATAATTCTGACTCATGCCTCATGCTCTTTTTAAAATACCTTGCCTGAGGATAAAGAATGCCCTCTTTTTTTTGTGCTGCTGCATTGCTGATAAACATACTGGCGTCACTCATGCTACAGGCCCCTGCCCTGGCCACAGACACAGAAAAACACGCATATTTGCAAGTGAAAAATGCTGAAGGTACCATTGTTTTTTCCATGATAGTCAACAATGCGTATCGCTTTGGCATACGTTTCGTCCATTCTGTTGCCCAAAGCCCTGTGGAAGAATGGTTTTCCGTTGAGAATGGCACAATATTTCTTGAAAAGACCGTGTATCACGATTTTGGAGCCGGACTGCCACACGAACCAGGTCCAGGTCAAAAAATGACCTGTTCTGACGGACATCTTTCTATTGAGGGGTATCATCGCGAACTTCGTTCCTTCGATGTTCGTGTAGGACGCATCGCACATCACACACTGCTCCTGCCTACTTTTGACAATGTGGCAGCCATTCCTCTGACTTGTCTGGCTTCACCTGGGAAACCACTGACTTTTACGGTTTCCACAACGGCGCCGAAACAGTAACAGCGATTTCTGAACAGATGACTACGCCTAAAAAACACACATTGGTCCGACAGACTTTTTCACCTTGGTGCACATCCGTGTAATGTCCACCCCGCATATTGCAGGAAGACGATTATGAGTCACAAAGAACGAATGAAAATCATCGGCGAACAGGGGGCCGGCGGCTTTTCCCTGCAAAAAGAGGAACAGATTGATGCCCATGCCGCCGAAAAAGCTCAGGATGCTGTTGATGTCTCGGCCATTGTGGCAAAGTATGACAGGGAATCAGCCTATCGCACTTTTCACGGTGGGCTTGAGCTCTTCATCAAGATTGTTTGTATCGCCTTTTCGGCGTTTCACCTGTTTACAGCGGCCATGGGCTCCTATCCCCCACAAATTCAGCGTGCCGTACATCTAGGATTTGTGCTGACCCTGATTTACCTGCTCTATCCGGCCCGCGCTACGGGTGACAAACACACGCTTTCATGGCTTGACGTCATTCTTTCCGCAGCCGGTGCCGCAGTATGCTGCTATATTGTCTGGAATTATGACGTAATCGTTCTCGATGCAGGTCCCATGACAACCATGGATTTTATCTTTGGATCAGCAGCCATCCTTCTTGTTCTTGAAGCCACACGCCGCATTGTGGGGTTGCCCATCACCATTGTGGCCGTCTGTTTTCTTCTCTACGCGAAATTTGGCAACTACATACCCGGAATGCTGGGACATCCCGGTTTCTCGTTGCAGCGAATTGTTTCACATATGTATCTGACAACAGAAGGCCTATTCGGAATGCCGCTGGGTGTTTCGGCCTCATTTGTCTTTCTTTTCATCCTCTTCGGGGCTTTCCTGCACAGCACTGGTCTCGGCAAATTCTTCATTGACCTGGCCCTGGCTGCGGCGGGACGCTATGCCGGCGGGCCAGCCAAGGTTGCCGTTCTGGCCAGCGGGTTTTTTGGTACCATATCCGGTTCCTCGGTGGCCAACACGGTCTCGACCGGCACCTTCACCATCCCATTGATGAAAAGTGTGGGATACCGTGGCTCCTTTGCCGGCGCTGTGGAAGCTGCTTCTTCCACCGGCGGACAGATCATGCCGCCCATTATGGGAGCTGCGGCCTTCATCATGGCTCAATTTCTTGGTATCGGATATGTTGAAATCGCCAAAGCTGCCCTCATTCCGGCAGTGCTTTACTATCTCGCCGTGGGATTCATGGTGCATATGGAAGCCAAACGCCTCGGTCTCAAGGGCATACCGAGGGAACGACTTCCCAAAGCCTTGCCCGTCCTCCGTCAGGGCGGCTATTTGCTTATTCCTATCTTTGTCCTCATATATTTGCTCATTCACGGGTATACGCCATTAAAATCCGCTTACTACTGTATTCTGACCACGGTTGTCATCTCAGTCATTTCGCGAAATTGCCTGACATGGTTCGGTGCCAGAAGCACCAATCTGTCAACCACACCGGCATTGATTGAATGCAACAAAAACGCCCTGAAAGACATGCTGCTGGCCATGGAAAACGGCGGTCGCCTTGCCCTGGGTGTGGCTGCCGCTTGTGCCTGCACAGGCTTTGTGGTCGGAGTGGTAACGCTCACCGGCGTAGGGCTTAAGCTTGCCAACGCGATATTGACACTTTCTGCAGGTAGTTTCGCTCTGACCCTCTTTTTCACCATGCTGGCCTCCATTGTTCTGGGCATGGGGTTGCCTACCACTGCAAAGTATATTGTGCTCGCCACCATTGCTGCACCGGCCATCCAGACTTTCGGTGTGCCCATGCTCGCAGCGCACCTGTTCATCATGTACTTTGGCATCCTTGCCGATCTGACGCCTCCCGTTGCCCTAGCGGCATATGCGGCAGCGGGTATTGCCCGCGCAGAACCCAATGCGACCGGCTTTATGGCGGTGAAACTGGCATCAGCAGGCTTTTTGATACCCTATATCTTTTGCTATAATCCGAGCTTATTGATGATAGGCACAAACAACGCCGAAATTGCGCTGACAGTGGCAACGGCTGTAGTGGGTATTGCCGCCCTTTCCTTCGGCAGCGTCGGCTACTGGCTTCGCAGTCTGCACATCTGGGAACGCCTTCTTCTTATAGCTGCGGCCATCACGCTTATCACACCAGGACTCATAAGCGACGCCATTGGGATAGGTATCATGTGTTTTGTCTATCTGCTTCAAAAAATCGTAAAAGAGCAACACGAGACAACCCTCTGACTTGACATTTCCCTACTTCGAAAAGTCCTTGTCTATTGACATACTGTTAGACATACTTACATAAAAAATGTTATGTATTTCTTGATGGATTATCGAGCTTAGGAGGAATCATGCAACGTCACAAGCTACATCGCGTTTATGGTTCACAAGAAAACCGTAAGGAGAATCAGCAAGAACAACCCGATGAAGACTTTTCTCAAGAGGACAACTTTCTGAAGGACGAGGCCATGCTGTTCGGACAAAATCCCCCTCCTGAAGTGGCCAGCCCAACGGTTGAGACAACCGACGAACAGGCTGAACCTCCAGTGAATGCCACTATCGACATTGAAGAACTTTGCAACGCAAAGATTGCTGATATGCGCTTGCGTACGGCAGCAGAAATGGAGAATTTCAAGAAACGCCTGGCGCGGGAACACGAAGAACAGATGCACTATGCGGCAGAAAAGGTGTTAAGTGATTTGTTGCCTACACTGGACAATCTTGATCTTGCTCTTCAATATGGCAGCAAAAACGACGCTTGCAAGGATTTGCTGCAAGGCGTTGCCATGACACAAAAGCTGCTTTTAGATGCCGTAGCCAAGCATGGCCTAAAGCCCGTAGGAAAGGAAGGGGACGAATTTGACCCCAATGTACATGAGGCCGTAGGTTTTGAAGAGAAACCGGACTACGCTCCAAATTCCGTTGCACGAGTACTGCAACATGGCTACAAGTTGGGAGAACGCCTGCTCCGCCCAGCCAAGGTGATGGTAAGACAATGAGTGGATATCAGCAGTTTTCCCTTCATCCTCAGGGCGGCATCCCAACGCTAATTTTTGCTTAACGCGGCTGTCAGGCATTGTGACAAATGGTCAGCCATACGACAAAGCACACTACTTTCAGCAGCAACGAGCTCATCATAGGTCTTGCCCGTCACAGCTTCCTTATCGGCATAAATTCCCGTACCAAGGACATTTTCCCGATTGCCGCGCAATGTCCAGCGTGCCTCCAGTATAGCATCAGCATGAAAATCGGCATCCAGCCGCTGAATCTCAATATAAAGGGTATAATTTGACGGACTGTCGTCCCCTGCAGCAAGCGTGTTTACATCCGCGGCGAGCAAGCTTTTGCCCAGTCTTTCCTGAAAAAGTCGACGCACACCGTTAGCCACTGGTTCAGCCCATGCGTGAAACTGCGAGACTATCACTTCAGTCGACCCCTGCACACGGCTCACAATACCGTTACGATCAAGATATTCAGGTACAGTCACCTCCGCCAGGCGCAATCTTTTTGACGGAAGATTATCACACTTCAGTGGGGTATGCGAACTCTCCAGCAAATAATACCGTGTGGGGACACTGTGGCCACACGCTGTGAGAAAAATAGACAAAAATAGTGTAAGAGACATATATCGGTGCATCAGCGAGTCCCTCTCCTCCCTTTCAGCAAGGCTTCAGGATTGCGTTCTAGCATATCAGCCAAAGCACGTAAGGCGCGCACAGTTTCCGTACTTTCCTTAATAAGGCGACGAATATCACTCATGACGGGTGAATCTCGCCCCAATAAATGCTGGGCCGACGCCGTGACCACGCGCAGCTGGTCAGCTGCCACGGCCATGCTTTGCATGGCTTCACGAAATGAAGCCATTGTGCCTGGCAAATTTTTTTCCATGGCCGTACCTGCAGTACCAAGCGAATCCAAGACATCTTCCGTTCTGGAACGCATACCATGCAGCATGTTCCGGGCATCTTCAAATGTTACTGTAAACGTGTTCAAAGCCTTTCCAAGCTTGTCGTCAGCCAACCCAACAGAAAGATTTTGCAAAACATGACTTAACGCATTGACCATCTGTTCCAGTGGAAGCCGTGCAAACGTGCTCTGCAAAGTGTCAATAGGTGAAGGAATGGTGGGTATTTCCATTTCAGGTGTTGCAGAGCGAAAATTCGCCGGGGTGTTGGGATAAAAGTCCAATTCTACACGATACTGTCCCGTGATCAGGCTTTGCATCTGCAAACGTGCTCTGAGGCCACGTTGCACCATGCGTCGTACAATTTTCTGTTGAAGTGATTCCGAGGCAGGACCTGCACCGTCGGTTCGTTCAAAACTACGTTCGTCTATGCGAACATAAACGGGAATCGTCACATTGGAGTCTCGTGTACTCGCAACGAGATTGATTCTGGTGACACTGCCCATTGGCACGCCTCTAAATACCACCGGAGCCCCCTTAGAAAGCCCGCTCACAGATCCGTCAAAATACAACACATATTCAAGATCATTGGAAAGAAGACGACCGCCTCCAAGCACGATGATACCAATCACCAGCAAGAGCAATCCTCCTAGCAGGAAAGCTCCAACCGCCGCTTTATGTTGTGTTGCCATCTGTCTGCCTCATTGCCCTATATTGACTGCCATACTTATCACTCCGGGTATCCGGCGCCCCCACGGGTAAGGAATAACATGGCATTGCGTTCTGTACGTGAATCCTCAACGAGTTTTTTGGGATCTCCGTGGGCGGTAGCGGTGCGAGTTTGCGCGTCAAGGAATATACCATTATTCGCAATGGCAAAAATGCTAGCCAACTCGTGGGAAACGATGACAAAGGTTGTGCCCAGGCTGTCACGCAACTCCAGTATAAGGTCATCCAACAATCGTGAGCTCACTGGATCCAATCCGGCTGACGGTTCATCCAAAAAAAGTATTTGAGGATCCAATGCCAAAGCCCTGGCCAAACCCGCTCTTTTACGCATGCCACCGCTGATTTCTGAAGGATAATAATCTTCAAATCCGGCCAATCCTGCGAGTGCCAGCTTCAACGAAGCATACTCTCGAATGGCTTTGTCATCCAAATCCGTATACAATTGCAATGGCAAAGCGACGTTTTCAGCCAATGTCATGGAACTCCACAAAGCTCCATTTTGAAAAAGGACACCAACATCTCGCATGAGATCATTGCGGTAACTCTCTGTGCCGTTCCAAAAATCCTTTCCGTTGTACTGCACTGTGCCCTTGGTTGGTTTTTTTAATCCCATAAGGACACGCAACAATGTACTTTTTCCGCAACCAGAACCTCCCATAATCATAAAGATGTCACCCTGCAGCACATCGAAAGAGATATCACTCATAAGGACAAAGGCCCCAAAGGCAACCGTGAGTCCGCGAACACTGATACGAACAGGCACTTCTGTGACGCTTGGCACATTTGGAGACGCTGTGAGTATAGCTTCAGACATTGTTACACATCCAGCACATTGCAAATAATGGTGATGAGTGCCGTTGCCACAATAATACCAACTATAGAATGCACGACGGCAGTCGTCGTCGCCTGTCCCACTGCCTGAGCACTGCGCCCGCAACGAATGCCATGAAAACAACCGAAAAGAGCCACTATGGCCCCAAACGTCGTGCTATAAACAAGTCCAACAATCACGTGTTTGAATGGGACCATCTCCACAGTGGCATTAAGGTATTCCAAGGGATTGAGGTGCAACATGAGCGTTCCGACCAGAAAGCCACCAGCTATCCCCATAAGATCTGCATAAAGTGTCAGGAGAGGAACCATACTCATAAGCGCCAGTACGCGTGGCAAAACAAGAAAATCATGAGGTGAGACACCCAGTGTGGAAAGGGCATCCACCTCTTCATTGACTTGCATTGTGCCAATGAGGGCCGCATACGACGCACCTACCCTGCCCGACATGACAACACCCACCATGATGGCTCCCATGACGCGCAGCATTCCGATACCTACCAGTCCAGCTACGTATATCTGCGCTCCAAACTGCGTGAGTTGTACTGCTCCCACAAAAGCCAGTATAAGTCCAAACAGCAGGCTTGTCAGAGAAATGATAGGTAAAGCCTGTATGCCACATTCATGCATGGCAAAGAACAAATCCTGGGAACGCATCTGTGTCTTGCCGGTTACAAGGCGACAAAAGGAAAAGGTTGTTTCCCCCAAAAATGATAAAAATTCTGCCACATGTGGCACCAGCTCCAAAACTGCGCCTCCCACACGAGCAAAATAATTTTCAGAGGATACGATACGGCCTGCTCCGGCTTTTGGCGGGACGGCAAAAGCCAATTTGAGCATGCGTTCAAGACCTTCCGGCAGCGTCGTCCGGAACATCAAACCACGTTTTTGAGCAAAACTTGCCACCTGTACCAGAAATACCAACAGGCTGCTATCCCATTGGCCGAGCTCCCTGCTTTCCAAATGCAGTTCCTGCCATTGCTCTTCAGCAACGACGCGCAGTGCTTCACGCGCCTCAACTGGCCACGTTACTTGTCTCTTCCAGCAACCACCTACGATAATACGCAGCTGTAACGCTTGAAGATAAACTGTCACTTGCGGACTTGTTTCCATCACTATAGTATACGCACTGCGGCATGTCTGTGCAAGCGGCCTTTCCTGAACAACGGGACACACCTTATTTCTACTTCCAACGACAGGATTGCCATGTCTCTGAAAGAACGTCTCAATTTTCACGAGGATCCTGTTTTCCTCATGGACGGCTCCGCCTTCATTTATCGTGGTTTTTTTGCCAATCAAAACATGCGGCGTTCTGACGGCTTTCCCACCAACGCCCTGGTGGTAGTGACGCGCGTATTGCTACGCATTTTAAGGGAAGAGCGACCCGTACATTTTCTTTTTGTCAAGGATGGACATGGCAAAACATTCAGACACGACTTATACCCTCAGTACAAAGCAAATCGTGACGCTCCGCCAGAAGATCTTATACGTCAGATTGAGCCCATCCTGCAAATGGTTCGCGGCTTGGGCTTTTCAGTGGAAATTTCCGAAGGCTGCGAAGCGGATGACTGCATTGCCTCACTGGCTGCACGTTTCAGCGCACGACTCCCGGTAATTATAGTGAGTGGAGACAAAGACCTAAAACAATGCCTCGCTCCTAACGTCTTTATGTGGGATCCAACCTCACGGGAAGAAAAACTGATTTCCGCAGCAAGCTTCACAGCAGAAAAGGGGATAACACCTGAGCGTTGGCCTGACATGCAGGCCCTTATAGGAGACAGCATCGACAATATTCCCGGTGTTCCCGGCATTGGTCCAAAAACTGCAGAAAAAATTTTAGCAATTTGCCCGACTTTGGAGGATATAAGAGATAATTTTTCGAGATTGCCTAACAAATTGCAAGACAAATTGCGCAACCATCTGAAAGACATGTTTCTCTGGAGGCAGTTGACCACTCTTTCGCGTGACAGGTGCTCAACCCTTCAGTTGGAGGATACTCTTGTAAAACCATTAAACCCTGATCGATGCGCGGCCTTGGCTGATGAATACGAACTGCGGGCCTTGAGACGTGAAATCTCCATCCTTGCCCGCAGACAGGAGTCCTTCTCCATAGTATCAAAATCCAAGTCACGCATGACTCCAACTTCAGGATCAGGGCTGCAAACAAATCTGCTGGATATTCCTGTTGATCCTCCGGCTCCAGCCATTGATGACATAAATGATCTCCCCTGCGCCAATGCAAAGCAGGTTGCGGTCATTTGGACAACCGAGACTTTGCAGCCACCCCGTGTCGCTGTTGATGAAGGAACCGACATACGATGGACTGGCTCTATGCCGCTTTTGGCCGAATGGCTGGCAAAGACTCATCGTATCGTCATGGCCGATCTCAAGTTTCCACCGGCTCAAAAGCTTGTCAGGGATGTTTTACGAGCTTGCGAAAAAACTCCCGAATTTTTTGACTTGGGGCTTGCGGCGTATCTTATCAATCCAGAAGAAAACGATTACAGCTGGACACAACTGGCGATGCATTGGGGGCATTTTCTGAGACACAATGCCAAAGACAAATGCGGTGCAGCCATGCTGGCATTGCTAATGGCGGATTATTTACAACAACGATTGGAAGCCGACTGCCTACTAAAATTGTATAGGGAACTTGAACTTCCTCTTATTCCAGTGCTGGCAGACATGGAAGCATACGGAGTTCCTGTCAGCGCCAAAGCTCTCCATTCCTTTTTGGATGACGTTCAACAGGACTTGGATCGACTGACGCAAACCGTATATGCCACGGCAGGCACAACCTTCAACATTCGCTCCTCTCAGCAACTTGGTGACGTGCTGTATCGACGCCTTGCCCTTCCTGTACCACGAAAAACCAAGGGTGGACTGGCTTCCACCAATCAAGAAACACTGGAAAGTCTGGCAGGCAAACATCCTGTAGTTGACAGCGTTCTTCAATTCAGAAAACTGGAAAAAATGCGTTCCACCTATTTGGATCCATTGCCTCGCCTTGTGGACAAACATGGCAGAATTCACACAACATTCAATCAAAAAGCCACAGCGACAGGACGACTATCTTCCAGCAATCCCAATTTGCAAAACATCCCCATAAGAGGTTCTCTTGGAAAGCGCATGCGTGACTGCTTCGTCGCCGAAAGCGAACATGTTCTCCTTTCTGCAGATTATTCCCAAGTGGAACTTCGCGTATTGGCCCATATGTCGCAGGACCCTGCGCTCTTAGATGCCTTTCGCAAAGGTGAGGACATTCACGCGCGAACGGCTGCGCTCATTTATGATCTCGATTCCGAAAAGGTTTCAAATGACCAGCGACGCAATGCCAAAACCATCAACTTTGGCCTTATCTACGGCATGGGAGCTCAAAAGCTGGCTCGCGAACTGAAGATTTCTTTAGCTGAGTCTAGGGAATTCATTGCACGTTATTTCGAACGTCTTTCAGGGTTGAAGGCTTTTTACGAAAATGTTGAAGCTGAAGCAAAGCGTCATGGCTTTGTCACCACCATGGGAGGACGCAGGCGGCTGCTTCCAGATATCAACTCACCTAACGGGCAAGCCAACGCGCTCGCACGACGTCAAGCCATAAATACGGTCATTCAGGGCTCTGCCGCAGATATCATCAAATTGGCAATGCTCGCTGTTGCTCGAGACACAACCTTGCGAAACCTGAATGCTCACCTTCTTTTACAGATACATGACGAATTGGTTTTGGAAGTTCCAGCAGAAACAGCCGATAATGCAGGCTCCCGCGTGGCCTTTCTCATGAGTGAGGTTCAGCCCGGCGGCAACAAACTTTCTGTCCCCCTTGTCGTTGATTGGGGTAAGGGGCAAAGCTGGGGAGAAGCTCATCAATAAAAACGCTGATCTGTTCCCGCCGCCGTAAAGTCACGGCCGGTTTTGTTGGAAATTTTGAGCATGCAAATATTAATTCTATTCATGGAATGATAGCAAAAAATAGACATCAAGGTTCCAAATTTTGGTGTTCTGTCACTACACGGGTTAATAAATCTTCCATATTCGCCAGGGAGGTTAGACAAAAACCATCAGCCGTCGTGGTGACACGTCCTGTTACGGCATACGTTTCTCCATTGCCACCATCATGCACCATAAATGGAACTAGCCAGCCCTCACCATCCCGACGAGCTTGCCCTACGTTGCGCACTTCCTTGCGCCCTTTAGAAGCATCGGCAAACAAAGGTGTCAACAGACCTTTGGCTGTATCTCTTACGGGCTGACGACCGGCAAAGGCACCGGATGACACACCATGCAGCACAAACATTCGTGCTTCATTAAGCAACAGTGCGCGCACACTTCCCTCTCTTTGTGCCGCCTGCGAAAACAGCAACGTCAGCATCGGGGGCAAGTCTCTGGCTATTTGTGGATCGCTGGCACGACGTACAAGAATATCTAAAGCCTGTTCCAGCACGGCATCCACATCAACAAGCTTTTGGAAAGTCGTTACATCGGCAGTATCCACCGCTCTGCCAGCGTCAAGGATGCACTGGCGTGGGCTTTCCGCTGCGTACACGTTACTGGTGCTGAATAAAAGAAATAAAAGCAAAAACACTCGTACGGCAGAAAGCACTCCACAACGTGACTCGACGAAGTGAAACGTCAATCTTGGCATAATTCCTCCGGAATCCTCCCCTTCAAGGGTACTGGCAATCCACAGCTGACGTGTATCACCGTGTCACAACTCTGTGCAAGCATCTGATTTGCCAATCCGAGCACATCCTGGTACAAGCGTCCAATTGACGATATGGGCACCATACCCAAACCTGCTTCCAAACTAACTACACCGAAAGGTGTTTTACATGCGGATATTAGCGCCTTCAGTGACGTCACCCTTTCAAGAATGGCCTTTTCCTTCATCTCTTGTCCAAGCAAATTGGCAATCCACAAACTCACACAATCCAAAAGTATGACACCTGGATTCCCATTCCCATTAGAAAAACGGTGCTGAATGCCCCCCACAGGATCAAACGGTGCTTCCACACACTCCCATTTCTCCCCACGTTGTGCCTTGTGCCTGGCGATGCGTGCGGTCATTTCAGCATCGTCAGCACAGGCTGTAGCAACATACAGACACCTTGTAGCACAGGCTTCACCCCACCTCAGCGCCAGTGCACTTTTGCCACTTCGTACGCCACCAACAAAAAAAACGGACTGATGACTCAACGGATGACTCCTGTCGTCGCCGTAGGTGGTGCAGGAAGTGCCGGAACGGATTGCGGTTCAGGCACACTGTCTGCCGGCACGGCTGAAGTTTTTTCCCTTGTTAAAGGCATGGGTGAATGAGATGCATCATTTCCTGATGGAAGAGGTGACTGTGTCTGATGAGCTAAATTTTGCGCAGATTGTGGAGAGCCGTTGTTCCCTTGCAAGGAAGGATGCTTCTCCTGAGCTTTAGTTACCTCCGAATCAACACTACGTTGGGCCAGATCGCGCAGGATCTCCGCTGAAGCGCGAACAGATTCCAATGCCTGATTATCCTTTTTTACTCGACGACCGACCCATTGTGCCAGGAATAACAAGGTATCGTCATCAAGAGACATCCCCCCACTCTGTCGCACGGCCGCCACAAGGGCACGCTCCGCCTTGGTTTGAGAGTCCAATGACCGGCGGTAGCGTGCGGTCAATCCCTCCACGCGAAGTGATGCCGCTGAAAGCTGTGACGTTGAAGCTTTGCTTTCACGCAATTGATCAAGGTCAAAGACCGCATCGGCCATTTGCGCATTGACCTCAACAACATTCTGGGCGGCCTTGTCGATAGAGCTCAACCGTGTCTGGAGATCTGACAGGGATGCGACACTATCTAAGGCACTAGCCAGCAAAACCATGCGTCCTGCCAAAGTCTTGCGCAGTTGCCGACTCTGCTCCGTAGTAAATCCCCTGGACGAAGCCTCACGATCTATTGCCTCAAGAAAACGCTCAGCATACAAACCATACAAACCGCGCAACATGGTTGGTTGAAAGGCATACCGCATAAGAGCGTCACGACCACCACCACGACCCTCCGTCGAAGTGGCTGCAAGTTTTACCCCATAACGTTGATTGAGTGATTGAACGCTGACATTCAGCGTACCCCCGTGCTGTCCGCGTTTGTATCGTGATACTAACCACGTCGCCAAATCTTCCACCACATTGGAGCGCACACGGCTGTCTTCCGTAACTCTGGGAACAACCAAAGGCATGTCTCTTGGCACTGTAAGTGCCTGCGCGGCTGGATGAGACTCGTTCACATTTTCTTTCGTCGTGCTGCCCGTTTCGCTGACGTCATTCACCCCGGTTGTGGAGGCGTGTTTCACAGAGTCATTGTCCCTTGCCCCTTGCACACTACCCTGTATCGATTGTCCGGCCAACGTTCCTGGCAGGGTCGCAGGATTAACAACGGACGGCGGAGGTGGCGGAGCTTTCTTGCGCAAAATGTCCCCAGCTCCTGTCAACACCGTGCCTTCGGTCGCATTATCAATAAGATTGGCAGCCTCCTCTTGCCAGCGCAAACGCGTATCGTCATCGCGCGTGAGCCAAAAAGCCGCGAAGCCCACAAGCAATACAGCTAATACAGCCAAAACACTTGCCTTGTAGACA
>JAGAEE010000173.1 GCA_017613295.1 Desulfovibrio sp.
GGTTCATGTAGGGAATCTAGAAGCTTGCCGTTACAGCGTCAAGTGGAACATGACGCCGCAGTCATGACATGGCAACGCGCCGAATCGCCTGCTCTAGACCTCACTGCTCTGGCAACGCCCTGCGGCAAATCGGTATTTTGCCGGAATTTGCTTGCGTTTTTGCCAAGCCTGCTCCAAACTCTTTTGCACCTCTACCCGAGCCGTGTGGCAGCCTTAAATTCCCCCCCCCGGCGTTCACGCGGTGGAGAAAGTCAGTTTTTTTCTATATCAGACACTCTGTGCATACCGAGGGAGGATGGACGCATGTCCTGCACACAATGTTTCCAACCGGAAATCGAATGCGCCACACAGGAACAGATTCGTGCGTGGCAAGATGAACGACTCTGCAAAACGGTCAGGCACGTCTACGCCAATGTACCCTATTATCGCAACCTTATGGACAGAAAAGGCGTGACGCCAGACGACATCCGGGCAGTCTCCGACCTGCGCAAGCTCCCCTTCCTGACCAAGGACGATTTGCGTGCCGCCTACCCCTACGGACTCCTTGCCATGCCCCGCTCCGAATGCGTGCGCATACAGTCCACCAGCGGCACGACGGGCAAACGCGTTGTGGCTTTCTACACCCAGCATGACATCGACCTCTGGGAGGAGTGTTGTGCCAGAGCCATCATGGCGGCCGGAGGCACCAAGGACGATGTGGTACAGGTGTGTTACGGATACGGCCTCTTCACCGGCGGGCCGGGGCTCAACGGGGGCTCCCACAAGGTGGGCTCGCTCACCCTGCCCATGTCATCCGGTAACACGGAGCGGCAAATACAGTTTCTGTGCGACCTGGAGGCCACCATCCTGTGCTGCACGCCGTCGTACGCCCTGTATCTTGCCGAGACTATCGTCGAAAAGGGACTTGTCGACAGGATCAAACTCAAGGCCGGCATTTTCGGCGCGGAAGCGTGGAGCGAGGAGATGCGCCACGACATTGAGAATAAGCTCCGCATCAAGGCCTACGACATTTACGGACTGACAGAAATATCCGGCCCCGGGGTGGCCTTTGAATGCCGCGAGCAAAGCGGCATGCATATCAACGAGGACCATTTCATCGTGGAAATCATCAACCCGGAGACAGGGGAAGTGCTGCCTGACGGAGAGAAAGGCGAACTGGTGTTCACGAGCATCACGAAGGAAGCCTTTCCCCTGCTGCGCTATCGCACTCGCGACATTTGCGTGCTGTCCCGCAAGAAATGCTCCTGCGGTCGCACGCACGTCAAAATGTCCAAACCCATGGGCCGCAGCGACGACATGATGATCATCAAGGGTGTGAACGTGTTCCCGTCGCAGATTGAGACCGTCCTCATCAACAAGGGATATCCGGCCAACTACCAGATCATCGTCGACCGTGTGAAAAACAGCGATACCCTGGAAATACAGGTTGAAATGACCAGCGAAATGTTCTCTGACAACCTTGGTGCGGTTGCCGCGAAGGAAAAGGAACTGGTAAACGCCCTCAAGTCCATGCTTGGCATCTACGCCAAGGTCAATCTTGTCGCGCCCAAAAGCATTGTCCGCAGTGAAGGGAAGGCTGTCCGAGTCATAGACAACCGCAAGCTTTACTAAGGCAAGGAGTTGAACAATGACAGTCAGTCAAATATCTGTCTTCATCGAAAATAAGGCCGGCAAAATGGCCGAATTCGCGCACGTTCTCCAAGGACATGGCATCGACATGAAGGCCCTTTCCGTGGCTGAAGGAGAAAAGTACGGCATAGCGCGCATCATTGTCGACGACGTGTACAATACTTCGACCGTTTTGAAAGACGCCGGATACGTTTTCAAGATCACGCCCGTTCTGGCAGTGCCCCTCAGAGACTCTTCCGGCGGTCTGGCTGAAGTGCTCGAAGTTCTCGGCAACAACGACATTAATGTGGAATACCTCTACGCTTTCGTGGCTCGCCAACAGGACAAGGCCTATGTCATCTTCCGTGTGGCGAACAATGAACACGCGATTCAGGTGCTTTGCGAAAACGGCTACACGCCCGTGTCCCAGGACGAACTCAAGCTTGACAAATAATTCGTGAGCTGGCGCAAAGCCTACCTTGTTCATTTGATAACGCCAATCGTCCGCCCGGCAAGGGAACTTGCCGGGCGTTTTGTTCCTGTTTACCAGGGGGATCGTTCTCGGACAGGAATGCCATGGAGCACACTCCCCGTCGCCATGAATGGTATACTGGCGGCTATCTCCTTCTGGAAGGCAGCAGAATTGACATGCCAAACAGCAAAGGTATATTTTGACTACAGGGAGGATATGGACATTTTTTTGCTATCTTGCCGGTTTTCACCACGATAAACGTGACAACAGAGACCGTATTCCTGCACACTAAAATGTCTGCTGTCCTCGGGCGTTTTTTTTCGCGTAATATCCCTGAAGAAACGCGCCCCTCCACCTCCACAGACACTCTCAAACCGCAAGGGAATTTCCTATGAAAATTCTCGTCACACCCCGTTCCTTCGGCAAAACCAATCCCGAACTGTTTGACCGCCTGACCCAGGCCGGTCTGGAAGTGACGCGCAATGACACCGGCGGCATCCTGTCCGCCGAGCAAATGCGTGCCATGCTGTCTGACTGTGTCGGTGTCATCCTCGGAGTGGATCCTCTGGACGCCTCCGTGCTGGCGGCCGCCCCCAGTCTGAAGGCCGTGGCCAAGTACGGCGTCGGTCTGGACAACATTGACCTTGACGCCTGCCAGGAACGCGGTATCAACGTATCGCGCACTGTAGGAGCCAACAGCCAGGCCGTGGCCGACTATGCCTTCACGCTCATGCTCATGGTGGCCCGCAAGGCCGCCCTCATAGACCGCCGCTGCCGTCAGAAAAACTGGGGAAAGATCACCACCATTGATCTCTACGGCAAGACGTTGGGCATCATTGGGCTGGGAGCCATCGGCAAACTGGTGGCCAGACGTGCGCGCGGTTTTGACATGCGCATTCTCGGGCACGACATCGTCTGGGATGATGCCTGGGCGACCAGCGCCGACGTGGAACGCGCCGACGTGGACCGTATTTGTCGCGAGGCGGATTTCATCACGTTGCATACTGTGCTTAATGACGAAACACGCCATATCATCAACGACCGACGGCTCTCCCTGATGAAGCGCACGGCCGTCCTTGTCAATACGGCCCGCGGCGGCCTTATCGACGAGGACGCTCTCCTAACCGCGCTCAAGGAGGAGCGCATCTACGGCGCCGGCCTCGACGTCTTCGCCAAGGAACCCCCGGACGATGCCACCTGGTACGGGCTGGACAATCTGGTCATGGGTTCGCACTGCTCCTCCTCCACCGCAGGGGCCACGGCCGCCATGGGCCACATGGCCGTGGACAATCTGTTGCGCGACCTTGGGCTGTGAGCACACGTCAAGGCGAACGACAAAGAAATGACATGAGGTTGCGGTTTGACTGAATAAGACACGCCTTCACCCTCAATTATTTTGCCAACTATCTAGAATCATGTGTAAAAAATAATTGGCCCACCGTTTGCATATCAGTTTGACAACACGTGCAGCCGCAAAGGACGCCGCCCAGGCAGCGACGTCACGGCTGTGACAAACAGGGATGCAAGCGAGGTTGGCATGAAGCCTGTCATCTGGTTACTGGGACTTTCGGGCAGCGGCAAGACCACTCTGGGTTCACTGTTACGCCTTTTCCTTGAAGGGCAGGGGATTGACACGGAACTGGTGGACGGCGATCGCTTTCGACGGGAATTTGGCATAACGGGCTTCACACCGGCGGATCGCATTCGCAACATCAATGCCATACGCGGCCATGTTTTGGATCTTCAGGCCGAGGGCAAGGCCTGCATCGTGGCGGCCATCACCCCCTATGAAAGCATGCGTGCGCAAAATCGCGCCATGGTGCCACACTACCGTGAAGTGTGGGTGCGCTGCTCTCTGCAAACACTTGCCCAGCGTGACACCAAGGGCCTGTACGCCAAAGCCGCACACGGCGGAGTGGAGCATCTGACAGGCGTTTCGGACGTTTTTGACGAACCGCGCCATGCCGATTGCCTTATTGATACGGACAGGTACGAAATTGGCGACTGTTACGAACAACTGCGCAATCTGACCCTGAATGCCCTGGAAGAAGGCCACGCCTGGCGTCAGAGCATGGGACGCATGTTGCCCACAGTGCCCATTCCCTGTTTGCGCACTGCGGCCATAGCACTTTGAGAAGGCACGCTACCTTCCCACCGTGCCGGAGAACTGACGGGAAAGAAAGGTGGCGTATTCATCCGTCATGCCGGCCACGA
>JAGAEE010000174.1 GCA_017613295.1 Desulfovibrio sp.
GGCCGGCAGTACAGTGTCCTTCCGGTGTGCCGGTCAGCCAAAGCCGGAACCTCGCGCAGAGTGCGTTCCAGAACCTCCACGATATGACCTTCAGGTGACCGTCCTCGTGTCGGCCCGGGGCTGAGGGCCACGCGAACCAGATCCTGATGCCAGGCCTCACCCGTACGCCAGGCAGAGATATAGATGTCGGTCTGATAGAGGGATGTATGACGATGCCAGTTTTTCTTTTCGGTGTCGGTCTTCAGAGGCGTGACGAACCCGCCTCCCTCCCGTAAGGCAGTAAAGCGTCCTGTTATATGTTGCAACTGCTCTGACCGGATCCAGGAACCGCCACGCAGGCGCAGCACCTGTCCTCGGGTGCGGAGCGTTGTCAGCAGGCTTTCAAGATCGTGGCGGTCACGCCGGGCAAGCCCCAGCACCATTAGCAGTCTGTCCATACGTAGGGGACGCGCCTGTTCTGCCATAACTTCCAGCAGTTCCGGCAAAGTGGGCAGGCCAAGGCGATGGGGCTTGCGGTCCGGGTGTTTTAGAGATTTTGAGTGCTTCATCAATGCCAGGAAGACACATGTTTTGTCATCGTGTTGCCGGGATGGCTAAACAACGTTAATCCCTGTTGCTTCCGAAGAGGCGTAACAGCATGAGGAAGAGATTGATGAAGTCGAGATACAGCGTCAGCGCCCCGAGAATGGCTCCTCGCCGCACTGCCGTACCGTCATCCAGGGGGGCGGCTTCCCCGAACTGACGCAGCTTCTGCGTGTCATAGGCCGTGAGGCCTGTAAAAATAAGCACTCCCACGCAGCTGATGACAAAATCCATCATGCTGCTCTGCAAGAAAAGGTTCACCACCATGGCGATCAGGAGTCCAATGAGGCCCATGAACAAAAAACTGCCCATGCCTGTGAGATCGCGTTTGGTGACAGTGCCGTATACACTCATGGCAAGAAATGTGCCCGTGGTCACCAAGAAGGCATTGACGATGGAACCTATGGGGTAGACGACAAAGATGGAGGAAAGTGTGGCGCCTGTCAGTGCGGAATAGAGCAGGAAAAGCCCCGTGGCCGTGCTTGAGGACATTTTGTGTACGGCAGCAGAAAGGGCTATGACAAGACCGAATTGAGCCACAATCAGTAAAATGGCGACAATGGCGTTGCCAAAGATGGCGGCCTGCAGAGATGGGGACGTGGCCACGCCAAACGAGACAGCGGTGGTCAGGGCCAGTCCAACCGTCATCCATTGGTAAACGTGGCGCATGTAGACGGAAGCCACGCTGATGTTCAGGTCGTCGCGGGCAACACTGCGAATGAAGGGCATTGCATCCTCCTGAAAAAAAGGTAACTCACCTATCCAGAAGCCGGAAAAACGGCATGGGACATGCGATGAGGGGGTTGTGTCCGAACAATATGTCAAAAATATTATAATTTCGCACGGCCCCGTTGGCAAGGGGAAAGGTGTATGAAAAATTGTGCGCACTGAAATAGGGTAGGCAAGAGATTTCAAAAAATTCTCTTGTCAAAAGAAAACGATTAAGATAAATTCCACTGTTCAAAGTCTGTTGACGGAGGCATTTCCCTGTTTTTCAGGAACATTGCACAAAAACAAGCATTTTCGCGCTAGGCGCCACACTCTGGACCCTGTTTGTTGGACGGGGAAAGGATGTGTGCGCTTTTTGTGGTGCAATGACGGCCTTTTTTTGCCCGCCGGTTTGCATGCGACATGCGGCAATCGGTATGTCACCGCTACCTGCTACCTATTGAGGTGCCCATGGGCCAGCTCACCAAACAGTTCGGCAAGATCAAGGTTTCCCTTCCCATTCCCCATTTGTTGAACCTGCAAATAGATTCCTACCGGAAATTTCTTCAGGAAGGCGTGGCTGAAGCCGATCGCAATCCTGAGGAAGGCCTGGAGGGAGTTTTCCGGACTGTCTTCCCCATTGAGGATTTCAACAAGACCGCCAGTCTCGAGTTTGTCAGCAAAGATATTGGCGACCCAAGTACGATCAGTCAGAGTGCATTTCCAAAGGGCTGACTTACGAAGCCCCCATGCGCATTAAAGTGCGTCTTGTTGTCTACGATGCCGACGAAAATTCCGGAAACCGGACCATCAGAGACATCAAGGAGCAGGACATTTATTTCGGCACCCTGCCCCTGATGACAGAAAAAGGCACCTTTATTGTCAACGGCACTGAACGCGTTATTGTTAACCAGCTACAACGCTCGCCGGGCATCATTTTTGAACACGACGGCGGCAAGACGCACACGAGCCGCAAGGTTCTCTATTCATGCCGTATCATTCCCATGCGTGGTTCGTGGCTGGATTTTGATTTTGACCATAAAGACATTCTCTATGTGCGCATCGATCGCCGCCGCAAGATGCCAGCTACTATCCTGTTCAAGGCCATGGGCATGAGCCAACAGCAGATTCTGGAGTATTTCTATACAACAGAACGCTATCGCCTTGCTGATCCAGATCGCATTTTCTGGGAAGTGCGTAAGGACTTGTACCGCAAGGAAAACGCCTATGCCGACATCACCGGCAAGGATGGAAATGTGCTTGTCAAAGCTGGCAAGCCCATTACGAAGCGTGGCTGGAGGCTGATCTGTGAAGCCGGCATTGAGGCCATTGAAGTGCGTCCTGACACTCTGGACGGCATGTTTCTCAGTTCGGATGTGGTCGATCCCAATACCGGAGAAGTATTGGCCGAGGCCGCAGACGAAATCACACCTGGATTGCTGGAGCGTTTCCGTGATGCCGGCATTACTGTGGTTTCGGTGTTGCACACCAAGGGCATGGACGTTTCTTCCTCCATCCGTGACACGCTCGTGCAAGACCGCATCCCCGATCAGCTCAAGGCGCAGGAGGAAATCTACCGTCGACTGCGACCATCGGCCCCGCCCACTGCAGAAATCGCGGCGAGTTTTTTTGACAACCTGTTCCGCAATGCTGACTACTATGATTTATCTCCTGTAGGGCGTTATAAGCTCAATCAGCGACTCGGCCTTGAGGAAAGTGCCAGCCAGCGCACGCTTTCTGACAACGATATCCTTTCTGCCATCAAGGTACTCGTACAATTGAAGGACAGTCACGGTCCGGCTGACGACATTGACCATCTGGGCAACCGTAGGGTGCGCCTGGTGGGAGAGCTGGTGGAAAATCAGTACCGTATCGGGCTTGTGCGCATGGAACGCGCCATAAAGGAACGAATGAGTCTGCAGGAAGTTTCGACGCTCATGCCGCACGACCTTATCAATCCGAAGCCTGTGGCCGCCGTTCTCAAGGAATTTTTCGGCACCTCACAGCTCTCGCAATTTATGGATCAGACGAACTCCCTTTCCGAGGTGACACACAAGCGTCGTCTTTCGGCGCTTGGGCCAGGAGGTCTGACTCGTGAACGGGCCGGGTTTGAGGTACGCGACGTAC
This sequence comes from Desulfovibrio sp., assembly GCA_017613295.1. GTDB lineage: Bacteria > Desulfobacterota > Desulfovibrionia > Desulfovibrionales > Desulfovibrionaceae > Desulfovibrio. The sequence continues at coordinate 3,418 of JAGAEE010000174.1, forward strand.
ACACCTCGCACTATGGCCGCATTTGTCCCATTGAAACTCCTGAAGGTCCCAATATTGGTCTCATCGTTTCACTGACGACCTTTGCCAAGGTCAACGATTTTGGCTTCATTGAAACTCCCTATAGGGTAGTGCGCAACAGTCAGGCCACAGACGAAATCAGGCATCTTGACGCTTCGTGTGAAGGTGAGGAAGTGGTGGCCCAGGCCAACGCGCGTATGGATGCCCAGGGTTGTCTGTTGGACGAGTACGTTACTGTCCGTGTGAAAGGCGAAGTTGAAATGCGTCCCCGTGAGGAAGTGACCCTCATGGACATTTCGCCAAGCCAGATGGTTTCCATTTCGGCCGCTCTCATCCCATTTTTGGAACATGACGACGCCAACCGCGCCCTCATGGGTTCAAACATGCAGCGTCAGGCAGTGCCCCTACTCCGTTCTGAAAAACCCTTGGTGGGCACCGGTATGGAAGTTGATGTGGCGCGAGATTCCGGCGCCTGCATTGTGGCACCGGCCGACGGCAGGGTGGAATATGTCGACGCCGACCGCATTGTTGTGTCCTACGAAGGCGATGTGTACAAACAGCAGGGCGGCGTTCGTGCCTATGATCTCTTGAAGTTTCACAAATCCAACCAGAACTCCTGCTTCGGACAAAAACCCACATGTTTCCCAGGGCAGACGGTGAAGGAAGGCCAGATTCTGGCAGACGGCCCGGGCATCGACGGTGGAGAGCTGGCTTTGGGCAAAAATCTGGTTGTGGCCTTCATGCCATGGTGCGGCTACAATTACGAGGACTCCATTCTCATTTCAGAACGCACTGTCAGGGATGACACTTTCACCTCCATTCATATCGAGGAATTCGAGGTGGTGGCACGGGACACCAAGTTGGGACCGGAAGAGATCACCCGCGATATCCCCAATGTCAGTGAAGACATGCTGCGCAATCTTGATGAAAGCGGCATCATCCGCATTGGCGCGGCGGTAAAACCCGACGACATTCTGGTGGGCAAGATCACGCCAAAGGGCGAGACGCAACTGACGCCGGAAGAAAAACTCCTGCGCGCCATCTTTGGCGAGAAGGCTCGGGATGTGAAGAACACCTCTCTCAAGGTTCCTCCTGGAGTGGAGGGTACGATTATCGACGTGAAAGTGTTCAACCGGCGTTCTGGCGAGAAGGATGAGCGCACTCTGGCCATTGAGGCTCATGATACGGCCGTACTGGATCAAAAGGAAGCCGATCACATGCAAGCCTTGGCGCAGCGTACGCGCACACTGCTGGCACCGCAGGTGCTTGGCAAGCAGATAGCCGTATCCCTTGCCGGGAAAAAGAAGGGAGAGGTGTTGGCGGAGGCCGGTGTCGCCATGACGGAGGAACTGTTGGCGCAGTTGCCAGTGAAGAAGCTTCAGGGCCTTTTCAAGAGCAAGGAGGTCAACGACGCCGTTGCCGGACTGATTGCGGACTACGATCGTCAGGTGGATTACCTGAAGGCCATCTATGACGCCAAGCGGGATAAGGTGACCGAAGGTGACGATTTGCCACCCGGTGTGATCAAGATGGTCAAGGTGCACATTGCTATAAAGCGCAAGCTTTCAGTAGGCGACAAAATGGCTGGCCGTCATGGGAATAAGGGTGTGGTCTCTTGCATCCTGCCGGAAGAAGACATGCCCTTTTTTGCCGATGGCCGTCCTGTGGATATCGTGCTCAATCCCCTTGGCGTGCCCTCGCGTATGAACATCGGCCAAATCATGGAAACGCATCTCGGCTGGGGCGCCAAAGAACTTGGGCGCCAACTGGCTGAACTGGTGGATTCCGGTGCGGCCATGAAGGTGGTGCGTGAGGAACTCAAGGGCATTTATAACTCAGAAGAAATTAGCAAACTCGTGGACGGAATGGATGACGAGGAATTTCGAAGCTCTGTCCTCAAATTGCGAGACGGTATCATAACCAAAACACCGGTCTTTGACGGCGCGACCGAGGAGGAAATATGGGGCTGGATGGACAAGGCTGGCCTTGCCAATGACGGTAAAACCACGCTTTACGACGGTCGCACGGGTGAGCCCTTTAAGAATCGTGTGACCACGGGCGTCATGTACATGCTCAAACTGCATCATCTGGTGGACGAAAAGATTCATGCGCGGTCCACAGGCCCGTATTCGCTTGTGACGCAGCAGCCGCTGGGAGGCAAAGCCCAGTTTGGCGGTCAGCGTTTGGGTGAAATGGAAGTCTGGGCTCTGGAAGCCTATGGTGCGGCATATCTGCTGCAGGAATTCCTGACGGTCAAGTCGGACGACGTGACCGGTCGCGTCAAAATGTATGAAAAAATCGTCAAGGGTGACAACTTCCTTGAAGCTGGGCTCCCTGAATCCTTCAACGTCCTGGTAAAGGAGCTGATGAGCCTGGGGCTCAACGTAACTCTGCATCAGGAAGAGGGAAAGAAAAAGCCAAAGCGTGTGGGCTATATGCGCGAACGCGAGGAAGAGGCCTGAAACGTATCTGTTTGGCCCGATGACACGTGGCAATGTTGACAACAAGCTTTTTTACAGCAGCAAGGTAGACAAGACATATGAGCCTGGACGATCATTTTACGGCACGCGGCACATCGAGTAATGTGACGAACATCCGCAATCTGAAAGCCATCCAGATTTCCATCGCTTCGCCCGAGACAATTCGTGAATGGTCTTATGGTGAGGTGAAAAAACCTGAGACTATCAACTATCGTACCTTCAAGCCGGAACGTGACGGCCTGTTTTGCGCCAAAATATTTGGTCCCGTAAAAGACTACGAGTGCAATTGCGGAAAATATAAAAGGATGAAGCACCGCGGCATCGTCTGCGAAAAATGCGGTGTGGAAGTTATCGCCTCAAAGGTGCGCCGTGAGCGAATGGGCCACATTGAACTGGCGGCTCCCGTGGCCCACATCTGGTTTCTCAAAACTTTGCCTTCCAAGATCGGAACGCTCCTGGACATGACCATGGCCGATCTGGAAAAAGTGCTCTATTTTGACTCCTACATTGTGCTGGATCCCGGTGAAACAAACCTGCAGAAGCGTCAGGTGCTTTCAGAGGATCAGTATCTTCAGGTGCTGGATCACTACGGCAGCGATGAGGTACTTACCGTTGGCATGGGGGCGGAGGCCGTGCGCACGCTGTTGGAGGAACTGAACCTCGAAAAATTGCGTACCGAATTGCGTGAAGAGGGTGAAGCCACAAAGAGCCAGACAAAGAAAAAGAAAATTACAAAAAGGCTCAAGATTGTGGAGGCTTTTCTGGAGTCCAACAACAAGCCTGAGTGGATGATTTTGGAAGTCATTCCTGTCATTCCGCCGGAGTTGCGTCCCCTTGTCCCGCTGGACGGAGGCCGTTTTGCCACCTCCGATCTCAATGACCTCTATCGCCGTGTCATCAATAGAAACAATCGCTTAAAGCGCCTTATGGAACTTGGAGCGCCGGAGATCATCATTCGCAATGAAAAACGCATGCTCCAGGAAGCCGTAGACGCCCTGTTGGACAACGGTCGTCGCGGCCGCGCCATTGCGGGTACCAACGGACGGCCTCTCAAGTCCCTTTCAGACATGATTAAGGGAAAGCAGGGGCGTTTTCGTCAAAATTTGCTGGGCAAACGTGTGGACTATTCCGGCCGTTCTGTCATCACGGTGGGGCCCTACCTCAAATTGCATCAATGCGGTCTGCCAAAGAAGATGGCCCTGGAGCTTTTCAAGCCCTTCATCTATTCCGAGCTGGAGAAACGCGGCCATGCCTCGACCATCAAGAGCGCCAAGAAGATGGTGGAGCGCGAGGAGCTGGTGGTCTGGGATATTCTTTCAGAGGTGGTTCGCGAATATCCCATTTTGCTCAACCGTGCACCAACGCTTCACCGACTGGGCATTCAGGCTTTTGAACCCCTCTTGGTGGAAGGCAAGGCCATCCGTCTGCATCCCCTGGTTTGCACGGCCTATAACGCCGACTTTGACGGCGACCAGATGGCCGTACACATTCCGCTTTCAGTGGAGGCGCAGATCGAGTGCCGGGTGCTCATGATGAGTTCAAACAACATCCTGTCCCCAGCCAACGGTGGCCCGGTGATTGTGCCTTCCCAGGATATTGTTCTTGGACTCTATTACATGACGGTTGAACGGAGTTTCGAGAAAGGGGAAGGCATGACCTTTTGCGCGCCCTGGGAAGTGGAGGCTGCCTATGACGCGGGTCAGGTCTCATTACACGCCCGTATCAAGGTGCGCATGTCCGACGGGAAGATGTATGAGACAACTCCGGGGCGAGTACTCGTTAGCAATATCCTTCCGGAAGGCCTGCCTTTCTCTCTTGTCAATTGTGTGCTGACCAAGAAAAATATTGGCAAGCTGGTGGGCGCAGCCTACCGCAACTGCGGTATCAAAACCACTGTGGTGCTCTGTGACCGCATCAAGGACATGGGTTATGAATTTGCCACTCGGGCTGGAGTGACCATCGGGGTTAAGGATCTGACAATTCCTGCGGAGAAAAAAGATATTCTGGCCAAATCGCAGGCCGAGGTTGACGATATTGAACAGCAGTATCGTGACGGTATCATCACACGTACCGAAAAATACAACAAGGTGGTTGACGTTTGGACCCAGGCCACCCAGAAGGTTTCCAGCGCTATGACGCAGGAGATTTCCTTCGATGAGCGTACGGATCCCAAAACCGGCAGAACGGCCAGAGACCAGAGCTTTAACCCCATTTTCATGATGTCCAATTCGGGCGCACGCGGTAACCAGGATCAAATGCGTCAGCTCGCCGGCATGCGTGGACTCATGGCCAAACCTTCCGGAGAAATCATTGAGACGCCCATCACGTCGTCCTTCCGTGAAGGTCTTTCGGTCTTGCAGTATTTCACGTCCACACACGGCGCTCGCAAGGGCTTGGCTGACACCGCCCTGAAGACGGCCAACTCTGGTTATCTCACCCGTCGTCTGGTTGATGTGGTGCAGGATGTCATTGTCTCGGAACACGATTGCGGTACTGTGGACGGCATTGAACTTACCCATCTCATGGACGGTGGTGACATCAAGACCTCGCTGAGCGAACGTGCTATTGGCCGGGTGTTGCTTTACGCGGTTCACGATCCGGAAAATCTTGATGTTGAGCTTTTGCCGGAAAATACGCTTATCACCGAAAAAGAGGCAAAAATTCTTGCCGATAAGGGCATTGCCTCCATCACGGTGCGCTCGCCCCTGACCTGTCAGTCGGAGCGGGGCATCTGCGCTCTTTGCTATGGCCGTGATCTGGCACGAGGACATTTAGTGAATACAGGGGAGGCTGTGGGCATTATAGCAGCCCAGTCCATTGGTGAACCTGGCACCCAGCTTACCATGCGTACTTTCCACATAGGTGGCACGGCGTCGAGTACCATTGAAAAGAACAAGTTTGAAGCGCAAAATGCCGGTCGCGTCATTCTCAACCGTGTCCGTGCCGTTACCAATCGTGACGGAGTGAATCTTGTCCTTGGCAAGAGTGGACAACTGACCATTGTTGACGCACAGGGACGGGAACGTGAGAAATACATATTGCCAAACGGTGCTCGCCTGGCTGTGCATGAAGGTCAGGAAGTGGCGAAGGGAGCGGTGCTCGCTGAATGGGATCCTTTCAACGAACCCTTTGTCTGCGAGGAAGAGGGCTTTATCCGCTTTACTGATATCATCGATGGAAAGACAGTCCAGGAAAAGGTGGACGATGTGACGCGTCAGGCCTCCTTGACCATTATGGAATACCGTACGTCCAACTTCCGGCCTTCTATCTCGGTTTGTGATGAAGCGGGAGACGTAAAACGCCGTGGGCATGGCAGCTCGCCAGCCGTATACAATCTTCCCGCAGGATCAATTATAATGGTCAAGGATGGCGAGGAGATCCACGCCGGTGATATTATTGCCCGCAAACCTCGCGAAACTTCCAAGACCAAGGATATCGTTGGCGGTCTGCCACGCGTGGCCGAGCTCTTTGAAGTTCGCAAGCCTAAAGACATGGCTGTCGTTTCAGAAATTGCTGGGACTGTGACCTACGCCGGCGAATCCAAGGGCAAGCGCAAACTTGTGGTCACGCCGGAAGTGGGCGAGCCCAAGGAATACCTGGTTCCCAAGGGCAAACACGTTACGGCTGCGGACGGAGACTTCGTGGAAGCAGGCGATCCCTTGACCGAAGGATATCCTGAACTGCATGATATCTTGCGTACCAAGGGTGAAAAATATCTGGCACGCTACCTCGTGGACGAAATTCAGGATGTGTACCGCTTCCAGGGAGTGGGAATAGATGACAAGCACATTGAAGTGATCGTGCGTCAAATGCTCAAAAAACTCACCATCCTGGATTCGGGAGGGACCAATTTCCTTGTGGGTGAACAGGTGGACAAGGCGGAATTCCGGCTGGAAAACCAGCGCGCTATCAGCGAGGGGCGTGCGCCGGCCACGGCTGAACCGCTGGTGCTGGGTATTACTCAGGCCTCGCTGACAACGTCTTCTTTCATATCTGCGGCGTCCTTCCAGGAAACGACCAAGGTTTTGACAGAAGCGGCTCTCAAGGGCAAAATGGACTATTTGAGAGGGCTCAAGGAAAACGTTATCGTGGGGCGTCTTATACCCGCAGGCACCGGCTATCGCCAGTATGTCAATGGCGACATCCTGGTTCCCGAGCAAAAGGAACGTCCTGACAAATTCCTTGAAGAGTTGGAGGAAAATCCGGTTCTGGTGGATATCGACAATTAGGCTGAATGCCGTGTTAATATGCATGACAACAAGGGCGGGGATGGCTCCCCGCCTTTCTAATTAGGTTTGACTCGGTTTTCGTGCTTATGAGAAAAGATTTCTCGGAGGGGTGATAGCGGCAGTTTCTTCCAGTATCAGATGCGTGTCACTTCATTGCCCTTTCGTTCCAAAGGCTTGCGTTGTGGTTTGCCATCATGTGTGTCAGGAGAGCCGAGAATCATGGCTCCGTACACACGCTCGTCATTTTCCATCCCCAGTGTTGTCAGATATTGGAGGAGGGCGGGGTCCTCTGTGTCCGCAGTGAGCCACTTCAACTGGTTTATCCAGCAACTGCCAAGATCCAGCGCGTTTGCCGCAATCATCATGTTCTCAAAGGCGACGGCTGAGGCTCAGCGACTCTGGACACAGGAATGCTTGACATGTGTAAAGACATCGCCGTACAGGTTATGGTAGAATCGTTTTGGAATTCACGGCGTTGTCCAATCCATGCTTTGTGAACGGCTGTTTGCCAGAATTCAATCGCCGAAACGCCAGTAGCCCGGATTGACGACGCGATACAATCGTACGCCTGAAATGCCTGTTGACGCCTTACATCGTCTTTCATCAACCATATAGCATTATTCAGAAACGCATGAGGAGTTTTCATGGGCAGCATCACCATACTTGAGGCAGAGGAAATTGACCGCATCCTGGAACGGTTGACCTCGCAGTTGCACGAACGGCATGCTGCGGGCGACGATCTCATGCTGGTGGGCATAGAAAGGCGTGGTGTGGACCTGGCTCGTCGTCTGGTTGTGCTTTTGGAAAAAATGTTTGCCCAGACGGTACCGTTGGGCTCGCTGGACATAAATTTATACCGCGATGACTGGACAAGCCTGGAAGGCAAGCCCCATATCGGGCAGTCCCGTATTCCAGAGAGTGTGGACGGGCGAACCATTGTGCTTGTTGACGATGTGCTTTTTACGGGGCGAACCATACGGGCAGCGCTGGAAGCCCTGCTGGATTATGGGCGGCCACGGGTGGTTGAACTGTTGGTTCTCATTGACCGCGGGCACAGGGAACTGCCCATCCACGCCGATTATGTGGGACGCAGCATCAACACCGCCCGGCAAGAGCATGTGGACGTGCTCCTTCGGGAACGTGACGGTCAGGATACGGTACGCCTGGGAGCAAAGGCTTGAAGGGCAGATGCGTTGCGTGACAGCCTTCGTGGAACATTCGTTCTTTTGACGACAATGAGAGAGCATTGCGCGGGGGGTTGAACATGGGCAGGATATTGACGGCATATTTCAGCGCAAGCGGTGTTACGGCAAAATTGGCAAAGAATTTGGCAGAGGCCGTGGGCGCTGATCTTTTTGAGATCAAGCCGGAGCAGCCGTATACGAATGCCGACCTGAACTGGCAGGATAAGAACAGCCGCAGTTCCGTCGAGATGAATGACAGAAGCTGCCGTCCGGCGATCTCAAGCCGCGTGAAGGACATGGGCCAGTACGGGGTGATATTCGTCGGTTTCCCGATCTGGTGGTACCGCGAGCCTTCCATCATTGACACCTTTATGGAATCTTATGATTTCAGCGGCAAGACGGTGATTCCTTTTGCCACTTCGGGGGGAAGCGGGCTTGGCGATTCTGCCAAGAATATGCAGACCTTGGCGAAGGGCGCGAAAGTTGAAGATGGCCAAAGGTTTGACGGAGGGGCATCTGTTTCAGAACTGAAAAAGTGGGCGGACACATTTTTGATGTGAAGAGCCTTGAATCTGCATGGGGGTACAAGGCCCTCACTTGCCCGAGCGCAATCGATCAGCCAGCAGGGAACATCCGCAGATGCCGATGGAGACAGCCGTCCCCGTGAACACCCCCCGATACCCGAAACCGGCATGGATGATCAACCCGCCGATGAGCGGTGCCAGCATGCCGCTGGCGTCGAAGGCGGCCATCATGATGTTTGAGTTGAGGGAGCGCGTGTCTGCCGTGGAGCGGTCGTACACCATGGCGGCGAGCAGGGGGTAGAGCAGGCCAAGCCCGAATCCGTAGAGCAGGGTGAGGGGAACGAAGGCCCAGAGCGGTCCCCATGCCAGGCCCAGCATGCAGCCGACGAGCAGGGCGCTGCACAGCAGGGTGGTGCGGTAGCGGGGCAGCTTGTCCAGCTTATGGCTGCCAGTCAGGCGAACGGCAATGATGGTGAGCGTATAGATGGTGAAGAACCATGCCGGATGCGCACCGGTGAGGGAGCACAGCCCCTTCATGAAAAAAATGGCCTGTACGGTCATCACGCTGAAGGTGAAGCAGGCAAGGTAGACGAAAAAAAGACCTGAATGGCGCATTTGATTCCAGAGTTCGCGTCCCGTGGCGCCTCCCTGCTCAACCGGAGCCAGCTCGGGATTGCGCAGGCGAGGGGCAAGGGGAATAAGCATGATGAGGGAAGGCACGCCCAGTAGGGCTGTGGCCGCAAAGAGGCGTGTTTCCCCGCCGAGCAAGGGGAGAATGTGCTCTGCCACTGCCGGAATGACGGAATAGGGCAAAAGCAGGGTAAGGGAAAAAAGGGCGAATCCTCGGGCACTTTGCCCCTTGGGAATGCAGTCGACCAGCACGGCTACGGTACAGCAGGAAAAGACGGCCAGAGCCGTGCCCTGTGCCAGACGCAGGAGAAGCACCAGCCCCACCAGATGTGTCCCGGCCACAAAGGGATACGCCAGCATGATCGCGCAGCAAGCGATAATGGAGAGCGTCAGGGCCGCAAGTTTGCTGCGGCGCAGCAGGAAGACGCTGGCCATCGGGCGGATAATCAGCACCGTGGCAAACATGGCGGAAAGCAAAATCCCCCGCCATCCGGGACTCACCGCCATGCCTTCCAGCCACTGTTCAAAACAGTAGAAGACAGCGACAAAGCTGTTGCAAAACATGGTGATGCAGAACAGCAGGAGAAAGTCACGGCTCAGGAGTGAGTGCGGCATGATCAGTGGTATTCACCGTTAAGGAATTTATCGGCAAATGCCTGCACGGCGTTGTCATCCACCATGAGCATGTCCATCTGCCGAGTCATGATCAGGAGGCGTCCCAGCTGATCGAGGCGCTGACACATCTCGCCTTTGGGGTATTTCTGATAACGAGCCCGCAGCCTGTCCCCGGTGATCTCCACGGAAAACCCCAGTGATCGCAGAATAATGCCTATGCACTGCACACGTCGCTCGCGTTGTTTTCCGGCGGCGGCCCCACCGGCAAATTCAAAGCGAACGTAGTTTTTGCTCAGCGTATCCCCGCACCAGCAATCCAGAATGGCGTAATGATATCCAACGCGTGAGGAAAAGTTGAGGTAGCGGTCAGAGATGATGGCATAACTGTGCTGACCAAAGCGCGAGCATCCCTCCTGGTTACCACCGATGAGGCTTTGCCCCATGACAGAAAGGAAGCCGCGCATGTTGACAGGCCGAGGTCCATGAGCCTGTACGGACGGATTCAGCATACCGTCAAGGAGGCATTTGAACGGCAGGCTGAGCACGTCCTCTGGTCGCGCCTCACGCTTTTCTGGATTCCGAAGGCCGCTGCCAAGGTCGATGACGTAAAGATCGAGAGGCACGGCGCAGGAGAGGTGACAGGCCACGCCCGCGCTGTTGTCTGTGACACTGTCCGAAATTTGGAACATGCGGGCATAGCTCAGTTCGTGGACGTAGCGCATGACGTCGTGCAGTGAAGTGCAGTGCCCCGGGGTGAAGGTCTCAGCACGGGGATCCACGAGGTGCAGGGGGAGGATGTAAGGGGATACTCGCCTGAGCAGCACCAGCGCCGGGCTGTTGCCGCCACTTTTGGGGCGGCTGAGTCGCAATGCCAGTAATTCCGGGACCTCCCCCTTGAAAATTCTGCCGGAAAGGGCGTCTACCGTGACGATGGTGCCCTCGGAAAGCAGACTCGTCACTCCCGGCAGGTTCATGACCGTGGGGACGCCAAATTCTCGGCAGATTGATGCCATGTGACCTGTCAGGCTGCCCGTTTCGGCTATGATGGCTGCCGCACGCCGCATGGCTGCCATGGCATTGGGCGAGGAATGTGCCAGCAGCATGACGGCCCCTTCGGGGAAGTGCGTCACGTCCTCGCAGTCCCCTACCGGGACTACGGGGCCGCAGCCCACACCCCTGGCCGCCACGTCTCCGCCGGCAAGAAGTGGGCGCAATCCCCCCAGCTTGGGAACCGCGTGTTCTGCTGCGGCGTTGTCCATCCCCATGGGGCGGGTTTGCAGCAGAATGATCTGGTCATCCTCATCAATGGCCCATTCCATGTCTTGCGGGTATTGGTAGTGATCTTCAAGTTCCATGACCATGTCGGCCAGCCTTCGTGCCTGCGAGTCACTGAGGCAGGGAACGTCCGCCAGAGAGTCGGGTACGGGTTCAAGCAGGCTTTCCACAGTGTCATGACTTGAGCGTACGAGGCGTAGACGCACGGTCTTGTGCGCAATGGTCGTCTTGGTGATTTTGCGTGTGGCGCGGGATACAAGCCATTGGTCTGGCGTGCCCGTTCCGTCGACGACCGTTTCGCCAAGACCCCACAAGCCGTTCACCACAATGGCATTGGAGCGGAGGTCCACAGGATGCCGTGAAAAGGCCACGCCTGCAGCCTTGGCGTGAACCATTTCCAGACAGCACAGGCCCATGCCCGTGGCGTCCAGGGCGTAACCGTGTTCCGCACGGTAGGTCAGGGCACGTGGTGAAAACAGGCTCGCCACCACTTTTTTGAAGGAGGGCAGCAAATCCTGTCGAGTGACCCCCAGGATGCTGCGATATTGGCCGGCAAAGGACTGAACGCCGTCCTCGGCGATGGCGCTCGATCGTAAGGCCGTCACCACACTTTCGGCGTTATGGCCGAAGGCCGAGTCCCATTCTGCATAGAGGGCCTGAGCCAGATCGTCCGTGATCGGGGCATTGAGAATAAGCTCCTCAATGTCGCGCGAAATGCCGTTGATGGCTGAAGGTTTGTCAGGATCAATGGAACGCAGCAGTCCGAGCAGTTTTTTGAACAGTCCTGACGTGCGGAGAAGAAAATAGCTGCCTGCGTGTACCGTAATGGCGAAGCCGCGTGGCACGGGCATTTTCAGCCTGTTGTGCAATTCGCCTAAGTTAGCGTTTTTGCCGCCCACACTGAAGGCCATGCTGGCGTTCACCTCGGAAAGGGGAAGGGTGAACTGGGTGATTTCACCCTCTTCACGCTGTTCCAGCTCGGCTTCAATGCGCGAGGCAATGGAGCGCACGGCGTTCTCAAGGGCCGGGTCTTGTCGTCCGGACATTTTGCCAAGCGAGGCAACCATGGTTTCACACTGAAAGATGGCGCGACGGGCTTCCTTGCGCACTTCTTCGGTTTCAAGTCGGCGATTGCCACTGAGCGCGGCTTCGAGACCGGCCAGGAGATTGGCCAGATCGGCATTGGCCTGCAGCAATTCCTTGAAGGAACCATAGCGTTTGTTGAAGGCTGACATGGCCTGATCACGGCTGACGCGAGTTGTATGGCCAAAAAGTTTTTTCAAGGCGGAGATCATGCGCTATCCTTGGGTTTTAAGGCATTGTCCTTTCTGAATACGTCCTCTTTATCCGTCTGCCGTAAGCCTCTGTCAACAGGCTACACACCTTCCGCGAGATCCTTCAGAACAACGTAGCGCTGGGAACGGCCGTGACCTTCTTTACGAAGGAATCCGTGTTTTTCGAGCCATTGCAGATCGTACTGTGCGGTGCGCATGGAGATGTCAGAGCCTGTAATATTCTGATATTCCAGGCGGGTAATGGTCTTCATGGCCGCGATGCGAGGCCAGGCCGTCAGGATTCGTGGGGGGAGATGGGGGGCAGAAGAAGCCACACCTTGCGCAAAAGAATCCTGTGCTTTTGGCCTAAGCTCGTCTGAATCAGGCGCCCCGTATGTCGGCGTTGTGGCGGAAGTATTTTGGAGCGCGTCGTTGTGCTTGCGGACGTCTTTTCCCCTTTCCTGGAGAAATTCCGTGTCGACGGTTGTGAAACCGCTGTTTTGCTCTAAAGCCCCTGACGATGAGAATGTGCGATTATGTGCGAATGAGGCGGCGGCTGCGAGTTGTATGTCCTCCTCATAAAGGACAGACCCTTCACAAAACGTCAATGCGCTTGTCAGGGTGTTTTTCAGCTCGCGCACATTGCCGGGCCAGTCGTATTGCAGAAGCTTGTCCATGGCTCCGCGGCTAATTTGAGGGGGAATGATGCAGAGAGTGTCCTTGCGTGCGTCACCAAGTTTTTCTGTCCTGGCTTTGCAGGCTGCATGAAGAAAAAAAACCGTCAAGGCGGGTATGTCCGCCTTGCGGTCACGTAGGGGGGGCGACTTGATGGTGATGACGGCCAGCCTGTAATAAAGATCTTCACGGAAGGATCCACGCTGGGCGTCTTCAAGCAGAGGCGCATTGGTGGCGGCTATGATACGCGTATCGAAGGGGACGTCATGGTCGCTGCCCAAGGGACGTATGCGGCGCGTGGATAGCGCCCGTAACAGCGCCTGTTGTACCTTGGGTGCCGCATTGCCCACCTCGTCGAGCATGAGCGTACCCCCCTGGGCGGCGAGAAAGGCGCCTTTGCGTGAGGTGTGTGCCTCTGTGTACGCCCCCTTCACATGGCCGAAAAGGGTGTCCATGAGCAGGTTTTCGTCAAGTGCGCCACAGTTTATGGTAATGAAGGGGGCTTTGGCTCGGGCGCTCATCAGGTGTATCGCCTCAGAAATCAGCTCCTTGCCGGTACCCGTTTCGCCAACTACGAGCACATCGTCATTGACCTGAGCGGCTTTGCGGACATTATCAAGAAGCATACGCATGGCCGTAGAAAAGCCCACAATCCCGTCCGAAGGCAAATCTTCCCAGCGCGGGAGATCTGTCAGGGGTTCGCGCCGGTAAAGGGCATCCTCCGCCGCTTCACGGCGTTCCTTATGATTTTGAGCGTTCTGAAGACGATAAAGAAGCGTGTTGATACCGACCTTGAGCCTTTCCATTTCACGGGGAAGGGAGGGAAGCTTCAAGGGATCGCATTTTTCTTCCAGATTGCGCGATTCCAGCTCAGAAGTGATGGCGTTGAGCGATTTATTGATTTGACGGGCGAGCCACCACAAACTCAAGGCCAGCAGAAGCGTGCCACCCACGAAGGCTGAGGCAAAAATGGCCATCAGCAGTATTCCCATGCGTGTGCCGGTAAGACCGGAATCCAGAACGGCCAGCCCCCCGATGATGACGGGCTTGTCCCCAGCTACAGGAGTAAAACACAGGGGGGCGTAACTGACGCGCTTCACTGGCTTTGCGTCACCCCATCCTCGCTGTTGGTAGGGGAGCTGTCCGGAATGTCCTTTTTGCACGTCCACCACCATGTCCCAGTAATCAATATGCTCAGGCCCGGGGCGGAAGGCCGTGTTGAAGCCCGGTCGACCAAAAACGCCGGTGAGGCCGGCGCGAGCCGTGTCTGTGCTCAGCTTGCGTTGGCGCAAATGGTCGTTTACCGGTTCGGACTGAAAAAGCAGCCAGCCTTCGCGGTCGAAAAACATGGTGCGTACATGCGCATCGCTGTCGGTTTGCAGGGGCGCGTCCGGAGCCGAGTGGACGGAGAGAATGTCACGCAAGTCTCGCAAGTCCAGGGAAAGCATGAGGTAGCCGTTGAGACTGCCATTGCTGTCAAAAACAGGCGTAGTAAAACGCAATACATGGATGGTGATGGTTTGGGCTGAACCATGAATCGGTATCATGGAGTAAAGTACCTCCATGGGCTGGCTTACAGACACCTGTCCAGGTAGTAGTTTGGTGGTAAAGGAGTGAAATGGACCTGTGGGGTTGGCCAGGGCCTGCTGTATCGGTACAACAACAACATCGTCCTCGACATTCAGAAGCAGATAGCGGTTTTCTGGAGAGAGCCCTTCAAACGCCAGCTCCCTATAACGTAGTCCGCCGGCTTTTGCACGAAATTTCATGCGATTTATCATTTCCTGCGTGTTCATGGACCCGGCAGCTAGAACAAGTAGCTGGTTGCGCGTCTCTTCCATGGCTTGCGCCATAGCAAGGCTTATGCCTTGCGCTTGAAGCTGTACGTTGCGTGCAATTGCACGATTGATGACAAATTCCAGACCGCTTCCCGTGGCCGCAAAGATGAGTAGCAAGGCCGCAGTAAGCACTGGCAGGCCAAGCATGAGCATGCGTTTGGTAAGACTGCGATTCCTGAAGAAGGCGCTGATTTCTTGGGCGCTCGCAGGATGATTGATATCAAACATTTTCATCATGAGGATTCTCATTTGCGAAAATTCGTCGCAAAATACTGTATCCTTTTCAAAGAATTTTCACAACATATTATTGGAAATCATGCAATGGAACACATTTTGCTAAGTAATTTGGGTACGGGCACATTTGCGCGTTTTGCGCATGTCTTGTGACGCTGTGTCAACTCGTAGCTGTGGAGGGTTTTTATGAATATTTGGACGTGGCTTGCTACAGCCGCACTGGTGCTTGGCAAAATGGTGCTTACGGTCTATTCCGGCACCGCAGGCGTGGCCATGGTGGCCGATACGCGCAACATGCATGGCGTTTTGCAGTGGTGGGCTGAGATGTATAATGAAAGCCATCTCACCTTCGCTCTTGTCACCATGCTGATCATCCCGGTCCTGGGCTGTGTCCTTGGCTGGCTGGCCGATATCGTTATGAATCATATCGGCATTGACCTCACCCACCGCGACTTGGCGGAAGACTAGTCAGAAGGAGGCAGAGTTATGGACTGGTTATTTATGGCAATGCCCATTTCCGGTGTGTCCATCTTCTGGCCGGGGCTGATCATTCTTGGCTTGGGCGTGGGCATTATCGGTGGTTTCTTCGGTCTGGGCGGTGCGTGGATGGTGACGCCCGGCTTGAACATTCTTGGTTTCCCCATGGCTTTCGCCATCGGAACCGACATGGCGCAGATGGCCGGTAAATCGCTCATCTCCACCATGCGGCACGGCAAATTCGGCAACGTTGACTACGTGCTGGGCCTGACCATGCTCATCGGTACCCTGATCGGTGTGGACGCCGGTGTTTGGTGCGTCATGCAGCTGGAAAAGATCGGCAAGGTCGACGAAGTCGTGCGCTATCTTTATGATATCCTGCTTATTGCCATGGCCTGGCTGGTGTTCCATGACATTTCCGTTCGCAAAAAGAAGGCCGCCGCTGCCGCTCAGCAGGGCAAGGCTCTTGACAAGGGCGCCACTGGCATTGAGTGGGCCAGCAAGTTGCAGGCCATCAAGATTCCCCCGGTGGTCTTTTTCCGTCACGCCAACATCACCTGCTCCGCATGGCTTCCCATTGTTATCAGCTTCTTCACCGGCTGGATGGCCGGTATCCTGGGTATAGGCGGCGGTTTGATCCGCATGCCGGCCCTGGTGTATCTGGTTGGCTGCCCCACCCATGTGGCCGTCGGCACCGACCTTTTTGAAGTGGCCATCTCTGGCCTTTACGGAACGTTCAGCTACGCGTATCAGGGCCGTGTTGAGCTTTTGGCCGCCATCGTCATGCTGTGTGGCGCTGCCATTGGCGCACAGATTGGCGTTGTCGCCACAAAGTACGTGAAGGGTTATGGCATCCGTTTCGTGTTCGGCCTTGCCGTTATCGGCTGCCTGATGTCCGTCGTGTTGAAGCAGCTGCAGGCCAAGTTCCCCGATCAGAGCTGGTTGGGCACTCTGGCCACCATCGAGGTTCTGGGCTTCGTGAGCGCCATCTCCATTTATATTGCCGTGCAGATGGTTCGCGGTGCCCAGGCGGAATTGGCCGCCAAGAAGAACCAGGCTGCGGGCAACTAGGAGGAATGTGCCATGAAAATTCGTACTTTGCTGCTCACGCTGGGAATGCTTGGCTCACTGGCCCTGCTCGCCGGCTGCGACCTCAAGGGTGGTGTGGAACAGGGCCGCTGCGTGGCGTTTGAAAACGGCAAGTCTGTGACCATAGTGGCGGAGACTCTTGTGAACGGAAAGCCCACCTACTCCGAATCCGCCAAGGTGCTGTCATACAAAATTCCCGTGGCGAAACGTGACATGGGGCCCACGCCCGAAGTGGGCTATCTTTTGGCTGCTGACCCCGACAAGGGCTTTGTGCTCCTGTACGACAAGGCTGCCGGTAAGGTTGTCAAGCTTCCGGTCAATTTCACGGATGTGGAAAAGAACGTGAACGCGAAGCATCCCAAGGTTAAGGGAAAGACCTTCCCCGTCATTGACAAGAGCCAGCAGACCGTGACGGTTTACGCTGCCGGCATGAAGGCCCTCCTGACCTTCAAGATTCCTTCTGAGGCCGCGAACTTTGACGATGACGCCTGGAAGTTCGGCAACGAGTTGCGTGTGGCTTTTCTTACGGCTTCCAAGGATCAGGCCTTGCGTATCATGAATTGTACCAAGACGAGCATCTATAAGAGGAAGTAGCTTTTACCGACAATTGTTGATATATTCCGGCGGGGTTGGGCCAAGGCCTGACTCCGCCGGATTTTGTATCGGATCTGACATTTTGCCGGTATCGCCCTTCATTTTCTGCTATCAGGGAAAGCCTTATTTGGGGAGAGAGTGAAATATGAACAGTTACCGCCAGGCGCTGTATACGGGCATTATCCGCATTGTGGCCAACATACTCATGGTCGTGGCGTTGTTCTGGGCCATGTACCAGGCCTCTCGCAGTGCGGGAGCGGTGGAACTTGTTTTTTGTGCGTGGTTTTTCGGCATGATCATCCCTTTATGGATTGTGGCTTTTTTCCTTTCACGTGTCGTGCGGCGCAAGTTTCCATCTGAATTCCAGAGTCTTGTTTCGTTGCCGGGTCGCGGACCTTCACTCGTCTATTGGCGTGTGGCCGATTCCCCTTTTTTGCCATTGCGCGACCCCAAAACGCTGACGGACAGCAAATAGCTTCCGAGCCAATTTCTTCGGCTCATGGCACCCTTGTTTTTTTGATAGTCGTCACATTTGGCAATATTGCGGTTTGACAGACGGCGAGGCCAATGTCATGCTTTTCCGCAGTTTTTGGAACCGAGGCTGTTGCTACGCTGTGACCTGCCGCCACGTGTTCAACCGGTGCTTGCGACGACTGTGCCAGCCTCGAATACTGTTTCAGGGGAAGCGGGTTGGAAGAACTTCTTGACGGCGCTCTTCTTCGTCAGTGTCGCACTACCACGGCAAATCAACGGCATTGGGGAGTAGTGTGCGCGATCCTTCTGGGTGTGGCGCTCGTGTGCGTACTCGACGGGCTGCAATCACTGCGCCGTGGGGAAGCTGACCTTCTTGAGCTGCTGCCCGGGAGTTCTGCCGCGATATCCGGTCCGATTGCCGTGAGGAATCCCGTAACGAGCGACGTACAGGCAAAGTTTTTGCCGGAGGAATCTCCCCTCACGTTCGAGCTTGAAGGCTTTTTTACAGGGTATGTTTTTGGCAGCGGCATGTGGCGTGGCAGGGTATGTGCTGATGAGAGCGCCAACCCTGGCAGATATGCGTTGCGTGTCGCTTTTCGCGGCTTGCCGGCGAATGCCGTGCAGCGTTTCCCCGTGCGTGTTTATGCCGATGCCTCTGCCATGCAGGAGGCTTCGCTTTCCTTCATATGCCGTTATTTGGGGATGAATCCCTTTTGGCTTGCTGCCGGTTGCTGTGTGGCGGGCCTGCTCGTGGGGCTCGTGGTTTTTTTCATGGGGCACAGGCGTCTGCAACAACTGGCGGCCCTGCGCTGTGGCGAGGTGGTGATGGTGCGACGCGAAGCCCAGGGCCTGTGCGTCTGGTGCCTGTTGTATGACCTTCGTGCGCCCGCCACGGGGACCTGCTGTACCGTGCTAGACATGCGCGGTACCGTACTCGGGCAGGCTCGGGTGAACGGCGTGCGCAAGGGAACGCTTGAAATGTTTATGAGTGGGCATTCAAATGTCTCTGCGGGCTGTCTTGTGCTGTTGCCTTCCCCCTGCCATGGGCATAGGCTCTCCTGAAGGCTCTTGATAACGAAGCGTTTTTTGTGAGGCATTTTGCATGTCTGAACTTTGTCCCTGCGGCAGCGGGCGCACGTATGAGAAGTGTTGCGCGCCCTATGTAGAGGGTGGCGAATGGCCCCCTGACGCGGAAACGCTTATGCGCTCCCGCTATACGGCTTACGCGTGCCGTCGCTATGACTGGCTTGTGGAAAGCACGCATCCGGAATATCGTCGAGATATCACTGCGGAAAAGCTTGCGGCTTCAGCCGATGAGGTTCACTGGCTGCGTTTGGACATACGCTCCACCGCACAGAATGTGGCGAGCGGTGAAAAGGGCGAACTCTTTGATGTCGTGGAATTTTGTGCCTATTATCAGCTCGATGGCACACGCGTCATGGCCGAGCGGAGTTTTTTTCAGCGCATGAAGGGGAAAATCTATTATGTGAAAGGCGAGGCCTTGCGGTTTGAGGCCAGCCACAGGGAATCCCCCAAGGTGGGTCGCAATGATCCCTGCCCTTGCGGCAGCGGGAAAAAATACAAGAAATGTTGTGGTGCGCCGGCCTGATGTGCCGAGCCGAAATGCTTCTTTTCTTAAAAATGCGCTGGCAAATGCCTGCCAGCCGCAATCCCTCACAGGAGGTGCCCCATGCCTCATATGCTAGAATGGTCCAGAGCTTACACGCACAGGCTTTCGTCAAAGGATGCCGAACCCATGAAGGCCAGGGCCGGTGAGATTGCCGCACGTCTTGCCCGCGAGACTTCTGCCGGGGAATTGCCATTTCTGACCATGCCCTATCGAAGCCGGCTGGAGGCGGAATTGCCCCCACTTCTTCCACGAGTGCGCGCTTGCAAGCATATGCTGGTTTTGGGCATTGGGGGATCGGCCCTTGGAGCCCGCGCCATGCAGCAGGCATTTGCCCCAGGCCAAGATGGGCCGGGCTACATCGGGCCATGCCTGTGGATAGCCGACAATGTTTGCGCCGAACGTTTTGAGGCTTTGCTTTCCAAACTGCCGCCTGCGGACACCATGGTCGTGTGCATCAGCAAATCTGGCGGCACCATTGAAACGTTGTCCCAGTATTTCCTGGTTCGCGATTGGTTGCGGGCTTCCATGGGTGACGCGTGGCGCGAGCACATGATAGTTGTTACGGATATTGCCAAGGGCTATCTCAGGGAAGAGGCCGGGCGTCATGACCTTGCCTCCCTGGAAGTGCCCGATTATTTGGGAGGGCGCTATTCCGCGCTTTCGGCGGTGGGCCTGTTGCCGGCCGCTTTTCTCGGCATAGACTGGCAGGCACTGCTGGATGGTGCGGCCTCTGTGGCACAACCCCTGGCAGCCTCCCCCGAGAGCGTGGCCGGGCATCCGTCCTTTGCGCTGGCCTGCTGGGCCAGAGCGCTGGAGCTGCATGATTACAGCCAGCTGATATTTTTCTGTTACATTCCACAGTGGGCGGCCTATGGGGACTGGTTTGCGCAGCTTTGGGCCGAAAGCCTTGGCAAGGACGGCCAGGGCACGCAACCCGTGCCGGCAACGGGGGTGACAGACCAACATTCCATCAATCAAATGTTCCTGAGCGGTCCGCGCAACAAGGGATGCCTTTTCCTGACCAGTGATGGGCAGGAAGCCGGTCGCGCCTTTGGAGATGACTTGCCCGACAAATGGGCATGGCTCAGGGGCAAGCCCTTTGGCAGTCTGCTGGAGGCCGAGGCCCTGGGAACTCGTATGGCCCTCTGCAAGAACGGCGTGCCGCTGTTGCATGTGCAGATGGCCGACAACGGTCCGCGAGCGGCAGGAGCACTCATGATGCTGCTGGAAGCGGCAACCCTGTTCACGGGATGGCTGATGGGCATCAATCCGCTGGATCAGCCTGCCGTGGAGCTGGGAAAGCGTTTGGCCAACGCTCGTCTGGGCGCACAGGGGTATACACAG
Organism: Desulfovibrio sp.; assembly: GCA_017613295.1. Lineage (GTDB taxonomy): Bacteria > Desulfobacterota > Desulfovibrionia > Desulfovibrionales > Desulfovibrionaceae > Desulfovibrio. The sequence continues at coordinate 24,002 of JAGAEE010000174.1, forward strand.
GAAGAATCGGATCTTGCCGCCTATCTGGCCGTGCCCAGGGATGAGCAGACCTTCTAGCGACACGTCGGCCTCTTTGTCGGGGGAGCGTCCCCTGCCGCGTGACTGGCAGGCCTACGGGCACTTCTCGGCGTGGGGATGCGGGAGCGTGGCAGCTGGTTTTTGATTCTCATTTAACGAATGATTACAGATTGTTGGAGATTTTTATGCCGCATATTGTCATTTTATTGTTGTTTCTTGTCCTGACGCCCTCCCTTTCCCTGGGGGCTTCAGTCTCGTTGAAACTGGGGCATATTGCTGAAACTAGCAATCCCTATGCCAAGGCTGCTGAATATTTTGCAGAGCTTGTCAAACAGCGTTCCCAAGGCAAGATGGAGGTTCAGGTGTATCCCGCTGGCAAGTTGGGAACGCAGAGGGATCTGATCGAGGGGCTCA
>JAGAEE010000175.1 GCA_017613295.1 Desulfovibrio sp.
CCGTCGCCTTGCCGACGTTGTGGAAAGGGCGTACTGCAAGGGCGCCATTTTTGTGAGCTGGATGGACCACTTCAGTCTCGACCCCTGGCTGGAAGCCCTTGAAGAATGCGGACTCGATCCCGGCACCTTCACGGGCCCGCGCGAACCCGGCACCCCACTGCCCTGGAGTCATCTGGAAGCCGGAGTTTCCGAAGAATTTCTCCTGCGGGAGCGCCGACGGGCCCTGGAGGGCAAAACGACCAGCGACTGCCGCTACACTGTCTGCCACCAGTGCGGCGCCTGCGACACCAAGGGCCAACCGTCGCGCCTGCCGCACGTCCCGACAGGAGATGCGTCCCATTCCCCACTGCGGCACGCCAACAGGCTGGTTTTCCCCCAACGCGACCAGCAGGCCCACGCCCCCTCCCGCGACGACCAGGGCCGCCTGCTGTGCCGACCACAGGCCAGCCGGCCCAAAATCCCTGCAGAACTGACAGTCAAGGCCGTGCAATACCGCGTCTGGCACAGCAAGACCGGAGGCAGCGCCAGCCTGAGTCAGCTGGAGCTGCAAGCCGTACTGGAACGGGCCCTCCGCCGGGCAAACATGCCCCTGGCCTTCTCCCAGGGGTTCCACCCCATGCCGCTGGTTTCTTTCGGACGGGCGCTGCCCGTGGGTGTGGAGAGTCTGGCCGAATGGTTCTCCCTCACCCTGCACCGGCATATGACCCCGCAGGACGTCATGACCCGCCTCGCCCCCCGCCTGCCGCACGGCATGTCGGTGATTCGCGTGGACCGAGTGGACAAGGCGCACCGCACAGAACAGGCCGTCGCCGAAACTTTTGCCCTGTGCCTGGCAAACCCTGAAGACCGTGCGACGGCGCGCCACTGTTTTGAGGACTTCGCTCGCCAGAACTCTCACATGCTGACGCGGGAGACAAAAAAAGGCCCACGCACCGTCGACATCCGTCCCGTCCTGCGCCACTGGACTCCCTCTGTAGACATGGGTGTGAACGGCTTGCGGGATCAGGCAGTGACATTCGTCGCCGACTGGAGTACAATGTACCTATCACCGCTGGTTTTTTGCCTGGCCGTGCTGGCCCCGATGGGCACGGCAGAAATCCTGCGTCCGCGTCTTGCCCTGTGCAAAACCGCGCAGATATTCCCTGACGGCAGCACCTGTACGCCACAGGCCCCCCAGGGGAAAGCGTTTTGACCCATTGATTGCCTTAAGGCTGCCACCCGATCAGAACACCATAGGAGATGTCATGGGATCCTGCGTTCCCTTTGCCGATGATGAACCCTTTGCCCAGCGCGTCAAATCGCTGGCTGACGACGAACTTTTGGAAATTTGGGAAGAGACCCAGCAGATCGAGACCATCCTGTCCAAAGCCCTGCATGCCGACCTGGAAATATCGCCGGAATACGAAAAGGCCATTGTTGAGGAGCTTTTCGTCCGCAGTGGCCGACGCCTGCATACGCCGCCAGCCGCTGAATGAAGCCGGCCAGGATGTGTGCATGTCAGCCTCACAAGAATATTTTCTTGGTCTGGACATTGGTTCCACCACTGTCAAGCTGGCACTGCTGGACAACGCCGGGCAGGTCGTCGCCACGCGCTATGAACGTCACGGCACGGCCGTACGCGCCACCCTGGCCAACCTGCTGACCGACGCGGCAGCGCGTTTTCCGCAAGTTTCCGTACGATGTGCCATTACCGGTTCCGGTGCCCTTGACCTCAGCAAACACCTTGCCCTTCCCTTCATTCAGGAGCTGCTCGCCACGGCCCGCGCCGTGGCCTTTTGCGCTCCAGACACCACCGTGGCCGTGGAGCTTGGCGGGGAAGACGCCAAACTGCTCTATCTGGGTCAGGATGTGGAACTTCGCATGAACGAGTCATGTGCCGGAGGCACAGGCGCCTTCATCGACCAAATGGCCCGGCTACTCAACACTGATGCCGGCGGGCTCAACACCCTGGCCGCACGCCATACCACTCTCTACCCCATTGCCTCGCGCTGCGGCGTTTTTGCCAAGACGGATATCGTCCCCCTGCTCAACGGCGGCGTGCCGCGCGAAGACATTGCCGCCTCCATTTTTCAGGCCGTTGTGGAACAGACCATCGGAGGTCTGGCCTGCGGAAGGCCCATAGCGGGCAAGGTAGCCTTTCTTGGCGGGCCGCTGCACTTTCTGCCCGAATTAAAAAAACTTTTCATCAGCACTTTACAACTGGCCGACAAGAACATCGCCACCCTGCCGGACGCCCAGTGCACGGCCGCCATCGGTGCCGCCCGCTGTGCCATGGCCGACGCCTCGTCCAACATCGTGAATCTGGAGAATCTGGCCCGACAGGCAAACGACCTTGCCGGCGAGCCCCTGGCGGCCCACATTTCCGCCCTGCCGCGTCTTTTTGCCGACCAGGCCGAATACGCGGCCTTCCGCCAGCGCCACGCCACGGCCAATGCCCTGCCCATGGCCGACATCAGAAACGCCAGCGGGCCCATTTATCTTGGCCTTGATCTCGGTTCCACGACCGTCAAGGCCGTCCTGACGGACGCCTCCGGGCACATCCTCGACTCGTGCTACGCCTCCAATGGCGGCAACCCCCTGCAAACGTTGCTGCCACCATTGGCCGACATGCTGGACGGCATCCCGACTCAGGCATGGCTGGCCGCCGCCGGAGCCACTGGCTATGGCGCACGCCTGGCCGCCTCGGCCCTGGGTGTGGACGTTACCCCCGTTGAGACCCTGGCCCATTTCAAGGCCGCCGCACGTCTCGTGCCCAGTGTGAGCTATGTCATCGACATCGGCGGACAGGACATGAAATGCCTCAAGGTGGAAAATGGCGTTATCAGCGACGTGAACCTGAATGAAGCCTGCTCGGCCGGATGCGGCGCCTTTTTGGAAAGTTTTGCGCGTGGCCTCAACCTGAGCATGGAAGAATTTGTTCGCCTCTCGCTCTTTGCCGCACATCCGGCGGATCTGGGCTCGCGCTGCACCGTGTTCATGAATTCGCGCGTCACCCAGGCACAGAAGGACGGCTTACAGGTGGCCGACATCGCGGCCGGCCTGTGTTACTCCGTGGTGCGCAACGCCTTGGACAAGGTGCTGCGCATCAAAAATCTGAAAGAACTCGGACCACACGTGGTGGTACAGGGCGGCTCCTTCCTCAACGACGCCCTTCTCTGCGCCATGGAACGCACTCTGGGAAGGCACGTGCACCGGCCGGCCGCCTCCGGCCTCATGGGCGCCTACGGAGCGGCCCTGGAAGCGCAGCAAGCTACGGCCACGACCTCTGCGCGCTCGGCCATCACCCCAGCGCTCATCCGCAGCCTCGCCATGCGCACACGCAGCTTCCGCTGCCGCGAGTGCGGCAATCGCTGTCTTTTGACAGAAACACGTTTTTCCAACGGCGCGCGTCACATTGCTGGCAACCGTTGTGACAAATTCAGTGAAGCCCGCAATGCCAATGTTTCACCGGCCCCCAACCTCCTTGCGTGGAAGTACAAAAGGCTCTTTTCCTATGAGCCCCTGCCCATCGAACAGGCGCCACGCGGCAGATTGGGTATCCCTCGTGTGCTCAATGTCTATACACACTACCCCTTCTGGTTCACCCTGTTTACCACGCTGGGCTTCCGGGTAGAACTCTCCCCCCCAACCAACCGTGCCCTTTTTGCGGCGGGCCTCGCCTCGGTGCCGTCACAGAGCGTGTGCTATCCGGCCAAGCTGGCGCATGGTCACGTACTGGCCCTGCTGGAACAGGGGGTCAAGCGCATTTTCTTTCCCTGCATTCCCCGTGAAGCCAGGGAATACGCCGAAATGTGCGATTCCTTCTCCTGCCCTGTGGCCTGCGGATATCCGCAGGTGGTGCGCGACAACCTGCCGGACATCAAAGAGATGGGAGCCGTTTTGCACACGCCCTTTGTCAACCTGAACCACACGGCCTCGCTGACACGCCATCTGTGCCGGGAATTCAGCCTGCCGCGCGGTGAGGTGCGGGCCGCCATCAGGGCTGCCAGGGAAGCGCAGGCACGCTACCAGGACGAACTGCACCTTGAAGCGCAGCGCATGTACGAGGACGTGCGGCGTCACAAGGGGATGCTGGTAGTCCTGGCAGGCAGACCCTACCATACAGACCCGCAGGTGCATCACGGCCTGCCCGATTTTATCGCCTCCCTAGGGGCCACCGTCATCAGCGAGGACGCCCTGCCCAGAAGCTGGGCCACCCGACGCCTAGACATGCCGCTGCGCGCCCGCAACCAGTGGACCTATCCAGCGCGCCTCTACAGGGCTGCCGCCTGGGTGGCAGGAACGGATCACGGCGAGGCACGCGTGGAGCTGGTTCAGCTGACGTCCTTCGGCTGCGGCATCGACGCCATCACGACGGACCAGATGAAGGAGCTGCTGCGCGCCCACGGCAAGCTGTATACGCTGATCAAGATGGACGAGGGCAATGCCCTGGCGTCGGCCCGCATACGCATCCGCTCGCTTCTGGCCGTCAGCCGTGACTCTCACAGGGATGCTTGCTCCAGAGATGGACAGGCACGCGCCCTCCCGCGACGCACGGACGGCATCCGCACCATTCTTGTTCCCCAGATGGCCCCCCTGCACTTTCCCCTCATTTCGGGCGCTCTGGCGGGTGAGAGCCGCACGGTGCGCCTGTTGCCCAAGGTGTGCCCGGAGGCCGTCAGCCTGGGGCAGGCCTATGTCAACAACGACGCCTGCTATCCGGCCATTGTGGCCATAGGTCAGCTTCTGCACACCCTGCAGACGGAGGATGTAGATCCTTCCAGCACGGCTCTACTGCTCTCGCAGACCTGCGGACCCTGCCGGGCCAGCAATTACCCCGGCCTTCTCAGAAAGGCCTTGCGGGAATGCGGGCACGGCGACATGACCGTTCTCACCCTGTCCGCCTCCGGCGGGGAAAGCCAGACAGGCCTGCGTCTCGACAGGGGCATGCTCTGGCGACTGCTGCTGGGCATGCTGGCGGGCGACATGGTGCAGCGGCTGGCCACATACACGGGCACCTACGAACGGCACAGGGGGCAGACGGAAGACCTGACACGGCATTGGCTCAAACGTCTCACTCCCGTTATTGCCGCAGGGGACGACAGCGCCCTGCGCCACCTGCTTCCTCTGCTGACGCACGACTACGCGGCCATTTCCACAGAAGCGGAGCAACGCCCCCGTGTGGCCGTTGTGGGGGAAATACTGCTCAATTACCACCCTGACGCCAACAGGCACATTGTGACCCAGATCAGGCAGGAAGGCGGAGAGCCCCTTCTGCCCGACATCACCAACTTCATGCTCTACTGCCTCAGGGATGCCATTTACGACTGGCACCATCAGGGGGGGAGCCTGTGGCCGGCTTTTTGCAATAGCCTGGCCATGCGGCGCATTGAAGGCATGCGGCGGCACATGCGTGCGGCGCTCAACACCTCCCCCATCAGCGAACGTGTGATGCCCATTACGCATATTGACAGGCTGGTCCGTCTGGGCGAAAGCGTGCTTTCACTGGGCAACGCCGCCGGAGAAGGCTGGCTGCTGCCCGCAGAAATGCTGGAATTTCTCGAACACGGCACAAGCAACATTCTCTGTTTGCAACCCTTCGGTTGCCTGCCCAACCATGTGGTGGGACGCGGTGCCTTCAAGGCCGTTCGCCGACAGCGCCCCGAAGCCAATATCATGGCGCTGGACTACGACCCCGGCAGCAGCTCCGCTAACCAGCTCAACCGCATCCGCCTGTTCATGGCCATCGCCAGGGAACGGGAAGAGGAAAGGCGGCAGGCACGCCACAGCCTTGTTGACATGGCCGCGCCCTCCATGTGCTGACCACCTTCCCCACGCGGCCTATTGTTCCGCTCTGTCGCGGTCCGGCAGTTCGCGGCCACCGTCCTTGAGGCGCTGCAGAAATTTGTCCCGGCACTCGTAGCTACAAAAGCGGTAGACTCTGTCACCGTCGCGCACGGATATGGATTCTTCCGCATCCACATAGGCGCCGCATTCCGGATCCTTGACCATTTCCCCGGCGGCCACCCGACGTTCCAGGTCGGCAGAGTCCTCCTCCCGTCGTTCCTTTTTCCCCTTCAGAAAATCATTGGCAAAAAGACGATACAGGGCGTAACCCGCAATGATCAGGATA